>NZ_JAKIUR010000070.1 GCF_021647475.1 Lutibacter sp. | reverse complement strand
TTAAGAATGGGGACTAATACAGGCAATAGACCTAAAATCTAGCGGCAGGCTAAGTTCACCCCATTCTTTTTTTGTAAAGTAAAAATACTTAATAAATAAGAAAATCTTTACTTTACAAATCTAAAGGACGGCAAGGCAGGTAATTTTTGATAAAAAAATGGTATCGAGAACATCTGTTTTTAAATAAAAAACCTATTCTCGATACTAATTTTAAGCCTAAAAAGGCTAAAATTCACTCGAATTGACGAAATTTTATCAAAATGCACAACGGGTTATTATATAAACACTTTTATAGGTAAGTATCAAAAATGGTATTTAAACTATGTTTTAATTAATTAGCTTTATTATTATCAACAATGTAATTCATCATTTTAATTAATAAATGAACTCTATCTTTACCTCTAACATTATGTTCATGCATTGGATACGTAAAATAATCTAATTGAACACCTTGTTTAACAGCTTCTTGTAATAAGGTTAAACTATGCTGAGGTACAACCGTTTTATCCACACTTCCATTAATAATTAATAATTTCCCATCTAAATTTTTAATGTAATTGTGAACACGAGCAGTTTTATAACCTTCAGGATTTTCTTGCGGAGTATCCATATAACGTTCTCCGTACATTACTTCATAATATTTCCAATCTGTTACTGGACCACCAGCAACCGCAGTTGTAAATACTCCAGGATGGCGTAACATTAAACTTAAAGTCATAAATCCACCAAAACTCCAACCATTAATTGCAATTCTATTGGCATCTACATAAGGTAATGTTTTTAAATAATCCACACCTTTTAATTGGTCATCCATTTCAATAGCTCCTAAATGTCGATGAATTACACTTTCAAAAGCAAATCCTCTATTTTCAGTTCCTCTGTTATCTAAAGTAAATACAATATAATTATCTAATGTAGAAAATGTGGTTGCCCATAAACGAGACCCAGCTAACCAAGAATTGGTTACCAATTGAGCATGAGGTCCACCATAAACATACACTAAAACCGGATATTTTTTTGAAGCATCAAAATTAGTGGGTTTGGTAATTTTACCGTATAAAACTGTTCCGTCATCTGCTTTTAGATTTACAAATTCTGTAGTTCCTAATTTATAATCTTTTAACGGATTTTCAGCTGTAAAAATGGTAGTAGATTTAGCGTTTTTTGTGTTAATTATTTGAGAAATTCTAGGTACATAAATACTACTATAAGAATCTAATACATAAGTTCCGTTACTATTTAAACTAGCATTATGAGTTCCTTTTTGTAACGTAAGTTTTGTAGTTTTTCCAGATTTTAAATTCACCTTAAAAACGTTCATTTCTCTTGGATCTTTGCCAGTTCCTTTGATAATTACATCTTTAGCATCAAAACCTAAAATACCTGTTACTACCCAATTAAAATTAGTAAGTTGTTTTATTAACTTTCCGTTAGTTGAATATTCATAAATATTCATAAAACCATTACGTTCACTTAAATACAAAAAATTTGTATTACTGTTTGGTAAAAACACCGCATCAAACTCAGGTTCCGCCCATTTATCATTAGTCTCATCAAAAATAGTAGTTACTTTTTCACCTGTTTTAATGTCATATTTATTATACCAAATATGGTTTTGATCTCTATTTACTTCAGCTAATAAAATATATTTTTCATCAGGTGTCCAAGTTAAATTGGTTAAATAATGTTCATCGGAAGTATCAATATTTAAGTAGAAAGTTTGTTTAGTCTGCATATTAAATATTCCAATTTTAGCTTTTTCACTTCCTTGACCTGCCATTGGATATTTAATACTTATTAAAGATGCAGGATAGGTGTCAATATTAACTAAAGGATAATTGGTTACGTTGCTTTCATCTTTTTGATAAAAGGCTAAAAAATTACCTTTTGGACTCCAAAAAGTCCCTTTTTTTATACCAAATTCATTTCTATGGATGGATTGACCTGCAACTATATTTTTATCGGTAAAATTAGTAACTGTAATTTTTGGGTTTGAAGTTGTAGCAACGTATAAATTATTGTCAATAGTATATGCCGAAGCTTTTGCTATGTTGTTAAACTCAATATTTTTACCAACGCTATCATTAGCTACACGATAGGTTTTAGTGTGATTTACATAATTATAAACCTCAAAAATATTTTTATTTTTAAAGGTAATTTCAGCATTAGTAATATTTAAAATTCTTGGGAAACGAGTTAAGTTCGGATAGTTTTTTTGAAGAGATTTTAACGTGATAAAACTGGTTTGATTTCCTTTTTTTACACTATTAATTACTAATTTATTTTCTTTTTGATATACATAATTATTGGAATTTTTAACCCATTGTAATTGTGTTAAACGAGTGGGATACAATCCTTTATAATAGCCTAAAACAGCATCGTTTAAGGTTAAGGTTTTTTCTTGAGAAAATCCAAAAAAACAAGAAGTGATAAATAAAATTAAATATATTTTTTTCATAATTATATGTATTTGTATTACAAAGTTACTTATTATTTACAGGGAAGTTATGATGTAAATCATTTTAGGGATTTAAATTTAACCGAGCCATAATTGGGTAATGGTCGGAGTACTTTACTTTAAAAGTTTTAAAATGATTGACAGCCATATTTTCATCAGCTAAAATAAAGTCAATTCGCATGGGAAATCCAAACCTATATGTGCTGCCAAAACCATTGCCAGCAATTTCAAAAGCATCTTTTTTATGTAGATTTAATTGATGATAAACCCACGAAAAAGCAGTGTTATTAAAATCGCCACAAATAATAGTTTTATAATGTGTTTTCTTTTGATGATTTAAAAGTAAATTAACCTGATCTACTTGTTTTTTAAAAGCTTTTTCAACTCTAATTTTAAGATTTTCCGCATTTTTTTTATTTATAACTTCTTTATGCGGATTTATTCTAAATGATTCTAAATGAATGTTATACACTCTAAAGGTGTCTTTATTTTTAATAACATCTATATAAATAGCATTGTTTCCTGTATTTTTAAAGTTTAAAGAACCTGTATTAGTAATTTTGTATTTTGAAAAAATAGCATCACCAATATTATTTTTATTATTATTACTTGTTTTAATATAATGATATGGGAATAAACTTATTAAATTATCATTGGTATGGTACTCTTGTAAACATAAAATATCAGGATTTTTATCTTTTACAAAATCATAAATTTTCTCACTAACATTATCTTTTTTAATCCATTTATATAAATTAAACATTCTAACATTATAACTCATTATTTTAATGTCTGAACTTAAAAAGGTTTTTTTGTTATTAAAACTGTAAAATTTAGATAATAATGGAAATCCTATTAAAAGTACGACTAAGGAAATTAAAATTTGCTTTTTTAATTTTATTAACCAATACAACACAAAAACAATATTAATAATAATTAAAACAGGAATGGATAAACTTAAAAATGATATTAATGAAATATTTTTTGGTGAAATAAAGTAACAAGAATAAGACAATAATAATAGCATTGCAAAAAATGAATTTACCAATGCAATTAATTTATCAAATAAAGAGAGGTTTTTCATCGTTATTTTTTTCCAGATCTAAACAAAAACTCTTTTTCTTCTTTAGATAAACTTTCATAGCCAGATTTACTTATTTTATCTAAAATATCATCAATTTTACGCTGTTTTGTTTTAGATACGTTATTTGCTTTTTTTCTTTTTGCAGACTTGTAAACCGTTTTTAATGGCTTTGATTTTTTATTCAGAATTAGGTTTGAAAAAAAGTTGATGATACTTTCAAACCAACCTCCAATATCATTACCAACTTCTAGTTGTTTTGCATATAAATACCCAAATGCAGCACCTGCTATATGTGCAAAAGCTGGACCATTATTAGGATTGCCTAATTGTAAAATACTCAATCCAACCCAAATAGCCACTAAAACCCATAATTCTACACTACCAATAAATCGTAAACGGATTGCGTATCTAGGAATTTTAGTTGCAATAGCTACAAAAATAGTGGAAACTGCTGCAGAAGCACCACCTAAAGGAGCTCCAATTTTACTAGAGAAATAATACTTTGCTAAAAAAGCTATTCCTCCAATAATAATTCCTAAAAAATAAAAGTTAATAAATTGTTTTTTAGTATAAAAATTTAAAAATAAATTACCTATATAATACAATACCAATAAGTTAGATAAAATATGAAATAACCGTTGATGAATAAATGCATAAGTAATTATAGTCCAAGGTTTATATAAAAAACTTTGAAAAGCTGCGGGTAAAGCAAACCAGTTAATTATAAAAGTTGTAAATAAAGCAGTTAGTAAAAATAAAAGAACATTAATGTAAATTATTTTTTCTACAATATTTGCTTTGTTGTATGCTAGTTTTATGTCGTTTAAAATGTTCAAATTAGTCCCACCGTTTAAATTGATTTCGTTTCCAATACCAAACAATTATAAATCCAATTAAAGCACCACCAACATGTGCCCAATGGGCAATGTTTGGACCTTCGCCAATAGTATATCCAGTTATTCCAAAAAATAAATCGCCTAAAATTATAAGAGGAATAAAATATTTTGCTGCAATTGGAATAGGAAAAAAGATAAGTGCCAATTTTGCGTTTGGAAATGCAAATCCAAAAGCAACTAAAACTCCATAAATAGCACCTGAAGCTCCTATTGCCGAAGAGTTATAAGCACTGTAAATTTTAGATAGTTCGCTTTTTGAAATATGCTCTAAAATTCTAGAATCATATTGACCATTAATTAGCAAATTATGAATATCAGAAGGTGAAACACCAATATTAGTTAAGTCTTCATAAACACTATGATATTGATAATAATTTGCAAGTGTGTAAACGGCAGCGGCTCCTAAACCTGCTGAAAAATAGAAAAATAAAAATTTATTTCTACCCCACATTTGTTCTAGTGGCGTACCAAATGCCCATAATGCATACATGTTAAAACCAATGTGCATTAAACCGCCGTGCATAAACATGTGAGTTAAAATTTGCCAAACCCTAAATTGAGGATTTAAAGGAAAATGTAGTGCAAACATATTTTGCAAATCAAAACCTACTAATTTTGGAGCAATAAATAATACAATGTTTATTATAATTAGGTGCTTTACAGCTTCGGTAATTCTTCCCATATTTTAAAATATACTAAAGATTAAAATTTTTATCAATTTCATCTAATTTTATGGTAACAAATGCTTTTTTACCATAAGGTGAAACATCTGGTTGTTTGCATAAAAATAGTTTATCTATTAATTCTTGTTGTTCTAATGTTGTTAAATATTGTCCAGTTTTAACGGCTAAACTTTTCGCCAAACTTTTTGCCATAACATCTAACTGACTAAAACTAGAATTTGGCACATCATTTTTTATATCTTCTAATAATTGCTCTAAAATAATACTAATTTGGCTTTCAATAATACTTGTTGGAATTCCTTTAACTACAATGGTATCTTCTAATATTTTATCAAATAAAAACCCGCAATTTTCTAAATCTTCCTTTATTTCTTTAATTAATTTAATTTCAGATTTACTAAAAGAAATTTCTAAAGGAAATAATAATTGTTGACTTAATGCACCTTCTACAGTAATTTTTTCTAGAAATTCTTCATATAAAATACGTTGGTGTGCTAAGTTTTGATGAATATAAACAATACCCGATTTAATATTGCAAATTATATATTTATGATGAATTTGAAAAGTTTGGTTACTAGAATTTTCATTTTTAAATAAGGTAGTATCTGCTAAAGAATTTTCAACAGAATTTTCATTTTTATTTATAGCATCATTATATAAACTTTCCCATTGAGTATGATTATCTTTTTTATAATGAAATTTATAATCTTTTTGAATATTGGTTTTAAAAGGATTAAAATCTGGATTTACTTCTATTTTTGGAGTTGAACTCGCTTTATTTTTAAAAGTATAAGGTGTATCAAAAGAAGCATCTCTATTAAAATCAATAACAGGAGCGATATTATATTGACCTAAACTATGTTTTATAGTGGCTCTAATTATAGCATAAATAGTTTTTTCATCTTCAAATTTTATTTCAGTTTTTGTAGGATGAATATTAATGTCAATACTATTAGTAGGCACTTTTAAGTATAAAAAATAAGTAGGTTGCAATCCGGGTGCTATTAAATTTTCAAAAGCACTTTGAACCGCATGATTTAGATACGGACTTTTTATAAATCGGTTGTTTACAAAAAAGAATTGTTCATCTCTTTTCTTTTTGGCAAATTCGGGTTTAGTTACAAAGCCTTCAATTTCAACTACTTCAGTTTTTTCATTTATAGGAACCAATTTTTCATTGGTTTTTTTTCCTAAAATAGCAACAATTCGTTGTCTTAAATTTCCTGAAGTTAAATTATAAACCTCACTATCATTATGGTAAAAAGAAAAAGTAATTGCTGGGTGAGCAAGTGCAACTCTTTGAAATTCATTAATAATATGTCGGGTTTCAACACTGTTAGATTTTAAAAAATTTCGTCTTGCAGGAATGTTGTAAAACAGATTTTTAACAGCAATGGAAGTCCCTTTTGAAAAAGCTATTGTTTCTTGATAAAGAACTTTATTGCCTTCTATTCTAATATGTGTACCTGACTGATTATCAGTTTGATTCGTTTTTAAATCAACTTGAGCAACGGCAGCAATTGAAGCTAAGGCTTCGCCTCTAAATCCTTTGGTATGCAAATTAAATAAGTCTTCGGCTTTTTTTATTTTAGAAGTTGCATGACGCTCAAAACATAACCGTGCATCGGTAATACTCATACCAAATCCATTATCAATTACTTGAATTAATATTTTACCAGCTTCTTTAATAATTAATTTAATAGAAGTAGCATTAGCATCAATTGCATTTTCAAGTAATTCTTTAACAACGGAAGCCGGACGTTGAACAACTTCACCTGCAGCTATTTGATTTGCTACATGGTCTGGGAGTAGTTGAATAATATCTGACATTAGAGCAATGTATGTAAATCAAAAATATAAGCAACAATACCAATTAAAATGGCGATAATAATAGCCATGCGTAAAATAGTAGCTCTATCTGAAGAGGTGTTTTTATTTCTTACCCAATTGTTTTTTAAATTAGTTCTGGTCAATTTAATCTGATTAACTTCTTCATTAGAAGCATTAGATTTACTATATTTTTTTTCTAATTGGCGTAAGCGTTCTTTCCGCTCATCGTAAAAGCGAGGTTTATAATCAAAAACATAATGAGCACGTGGCCTAAATAATTTGCCAAACATAATTTTTTATTAATTGATAAAAATCAAAATTACTTAATTCTTAAGTTGTGGTCAAGTTTTGTGAATAAGTAGGTTGTTAAATCTATCTTAAAGCTGCCATTTTAATAGCTGCTATAGCACATTCAACTCCTTTATTGCCAAGTTTACCTCCTGAGCGGTCTATAGATTGTTGTTTGGTATTATCAGTTAAAACACAAAAAATAATTGGAGTATCAAATAAAATATTTAAATCTTTTATACCTTGAGTAACGCCACTGCAAACAAAATCGAAATGTTTTGTTTCACCTTGAATAACATTTCCAATAGCAATAAGAGCATCAAAATGATTAGATTTAACTAATTTTTTACATCCATAAATAAGTTCAAAACTACCAGGAACATTTACACGTGTAATGTTAGATGAAAGTACTCCGTGATGTTCTAAGGTTTCTTTGGCTCCTTTAAATAAGTTTTCAGTGATATCAGGATTCCATTCAGAAACAACAATCCCAAACCGAAATTTATTCGCATTTGGGATGTTATTTTTGTTATAATCAGATAAGTTTGTGGTTGCCATTACATCTTATTTTTTAGATGCGTAGGTTGCTTTACTTATATAAAAATCAATATCTTTTGCCTCATTAGAATTAGGATAATCCTTTTTAATTCGTTTAAATACTTTTAATGCTTTATCAAATTTATTTAAATCCATAGCGGTATTACCTGCTTTAAATAAATATAAAGGAGTAGAAAATTCATTATCTTTTAAATTGGCTGCTTTTAAATAATAATTTAAAGCATCTTCTGGTTGATTAATATCTGAAAAAATATCTCCTATTACGCCCTTTGCAACTGGACCTAAAATTTCATCATCTGAAGAAAATTTTTCTAAATAATCAATAGCTTTTTGGTATTTTTTTAATTTATAGTAAGATATGCCGGCATAATAATCTGCTAAATTTCCAGCATTTGTACTGCTATATTCTTTAGCTATATCAATAAAACCATATTTACCATCTGCACCATTTAAACCTAAAGTGTATAAACTGTCGGCTGCAACATTATTTGTAATTGCTTTTTGAAAATATGCTTTTGGGTAAGCTAGTTCATCTGTAGCTTCTTTTTCTTGTGGTCCTTTAATATATTTTTGGTAACCTATAGTTCCTAAAATAACAACAACAACAAGAGCTAATAAAACAAATAGCATTTTCTCGTTTTTTTTAACCCATTTTTCAGATTTAGTAGCTGTTTCATCTAAAGCGTTAAAAACTTCAGCAGTTGTGGATTTATTTCCTGCAGAATTAGTTCCTTTTTTTAGTTTACTACCTGTTTTTTTATATGTTGCCATTTACTTGTGAAATTTGTAGGTGCAAAAATAGAATATTTAATTGAAAAGTAAAAATTCATTTCAAGCTAATTTATCATTTATTTTCAATAATTTTATCGGGCTAAAAGGATAAAATGAATTTAAAGAGAATAAACCTAATTAATTTCAAGAATTTTGAAACGCAATCTTTTGATTTTGAGGATAAAATAAATTGTTTTGTAGGAGATAATGGAGTAGGAAAAACTAATGTTTTAGATGCTATTTATTACTTATCTTTTGCAAAAAGTTATTTTAATTCGGTAGCTGTTCAAAATATAAACCATTTAAAAGATTTTTTTGTTATAGAAGGAACCTATCAAATGCAAGATAGGGAGGATACTATTGTCTGTAGTTTAAAACGAGGACATAAAAAAAGTATAAAACGAAATGGAAAAGTTTATGAAAAATTTTCTGATCATATCGGTTATTTGCCGTTGGTAATAATTTCACCAGCAGATAGAAATTTAATAACTGATGGCAGTGATATTAGAAGAAAATTTATTGATAACGTAATATCGCAATCCAATAAAAATTATTTGCAAAATGTTATAAAATATAATAAAGTACTCGCCCAGCGTAATGCATTATTAAAATATTTTGCATTAAATAGAACCTTTGATACTGTAAATTTAGATATTTATAATAATCAATTAAACTCTTATGGGACAATAATTTATGAGGAGCGAAAAGCATTTTTAAAAGAATTTATTCCTATTTTTACAAAACGTTATCAAGCAATTTCTAATAGTCGGGAATCTGTTAATTTAGTTTATAAAACCCAATTAGACGATGCTGATTTTTTAACATTGTTAGCAAATAACATTGAACGAGATAGAATACTTCAGTTTACTAGTGTTGGTATTCATAAAGATGATTTAAGTTTTGAAATAGATGGATATCCGGTTAAAAAGTTTGGTTCACAAGGACAACAAAAATCGTATTTAATTGCTTTAAAACTGGCACAATTTGATTTTATTAAAAAACAGTCGAAAATAAAACCTATTTTATTATTAGATGATATTTTTGATAAATTAGATGCAAACAGAGTTTCTAAAATTATTAATTTAGTAAACAGTGATGACTTTGGACAATTATTTATTAGCGATACGCATAAAGAAAGAACCGAAGAAATAGTAAAACAATCAAACCAATCTTATAAAATATTCGAATTATAATGGCAAAACGTCAAAACGAATTTTTCAAATTAAAAGATTTATTACCCGATGTTTATAAAGAAAATAAACTAACTAAAGGAATGCAACAGTTATTAGTTGAAGAAAAATGGGGAAGCATTATGGGTAAAGGTGTGGTTTCTTATACACAAAGTGTAACTTTAAATGGTAAAACGCTATATATAAAATTAAATTCTTCAGTTTTACGTGAAGAATTAAGCTATGGAAAGGAAAAAATTATTAAAATGTTGAATGAGGAATTAGGAGAAAAATTTATTTCTAAACTAATTTTAAATTAAAAAGAATCTATCTAAAAAGTGTAATTTTCGTCAACCTGAACTCGTTTCAGGTTCTCATAATCGTTAGTAATCAACAATGTAAGATTCTGAAACGAGTTCAGAATGACGGTTTCAAAGCTTTTTAGATAGATTCTTTTAAGGTACTTTAAAATAATTCTCTACCAGAAAAATGAAAAGCACCTTCAATGGCAGCGTTTTCATCGCTATCAGAACCGTGTACAGCATTTTCTCCCATAGATGAAGCATACAGTTTTCTAATAGTTCCTTCAGCAGCTTCTGCCGGATTTGTAGTGCCAATTAAAGCTCTAAAATCTTCTACAGCATTTTCTTTTTCTAATATAGCGGCAACAATTGGTCCGCGAGTCATAAATTCAACTAATTCTCCAAAAAATGGACGTTCTTTATGTATTGCGTAAAAATTTTCGGCATCATTCACGGTCATTTGAGTCATTTTCATAGTAACAATTCTAAAGCCAGCTGCGTTAATTTTTTCTAAAATCGCTCCTATATAACCTTTTTCAACAGCATCAGGTTTAAGCATTGTAAATGTTCTATTTGTAATCATAGTAAGTGTTCTAATTAATAAAATCGGGGCAAATATACTATTTTATACGTTAAAGTAATATTATTTAATATTTTTGAGTATAAGTAGCATAAAGTATATTGTTTTCTCCTCTAGTTTCCATAATTACTTTTTTATTCTTAAAATCGAATTTTAATAATCCGAAGTTTTTATAAGGAATAACTTTGCCAATTCTGTATGGATTTAATTCACTTTTAAAATTAGTATAAGAATGTGTTAAACCACTAGAAGTAAAATCTATTAATGGATAATTTAAGTTTTTAAACTCTTTTTTTGATAGTTCAGCTATATGTCTATCTCCTGAAAGTATAATCGCATTTTTAGTTTTGGTAACCGTAAGTAAATGAATTAACTTATCGTATTCGTGAGGCATATTTCCCCAACATTCAAACCCATGTTTGTCAGATAAAAATTGAATACTACTTGCTATTATAGTATAAGAAGCATTAGAATTTTCTAATTCATTTTGTAACCATTTCCATTGTGAATTTCCTAACATTGTACCTTGACCGTATTTATTGGGCTTGTACCTTTTTTTTGAAGTAGAATCAGGCGTTAATGGAGATCTAAAATAGCGAGTATCTAATAAAATAATTTTTATGTTGGTAGTGTCTATTTTAAAGGTTTTTGAATAATATACTCCTTTTCGTTTTCTTCTAACATCATTGGAAGGAACATTGTAAAAATCTAAATAAAGTTGTTGGGATGCTTCTTTTTTAGGATAATCTGCTCCACCATCATTTTCTCCATATTCATGATCGTCCCAAGTTTCTAACAGAGGTACTTTATTAATGAAATTTTTATAATCAGAGTTGTTTTTTTGTTTATCATAATTTTTTTTAAGATACTCCATGTTTTCGGTATCACTATAAATTATATCTCCTTCAAAAATAAATAATGAAGGTTTATTTTTTATAATTTCTTTCCATAATAAATTAGGTAAGTTTTGATTATTACAAGAACCAAAAGCTATGGTAAAATCACTATTTATATTTTTAGATAAAATAGTTACTGGTTTTTTATCATTTTTACATGATACTAATAATAAAAAAAACAGAAATAATTGTTTAATTAGAGTCATTTTACAGGGCAAACTCACACTTTTATTTTCAATATCCTTAATAAATAGTCTTCATCCCAAGCCGCTTTGAGTCTTTTGCTTTTAACCGACAGTTTTTTAGTTTGTTCATTTTTCAGGAGGTTCAAGGC
>NZ_JAKIUR010000012.1 GCF_021647475.1 Lutibacter sp. | reverse complement strand
CAAACCTGTGCAAGTAGTTAATTGTGTTGAACTTATAAGGTAATCCATATACAACTCTTTTAAGTTATTAACAGCCATCAGTCTTGCTTGCAAATTTAATCATTATTTTTGCGTAAGGTCAGTTAGTTAATTTTTCAGAATTTCCGTACCCAACACCAATAACTTGTGTATATCTACTGCCAAATTTTTTATAATATACTAAAACGGTGTAATTATTTTCTGTTTGATAATGAGATCCTGAAATTTCATGATTTGAAATTTGATTGTTTTTATTTAGGGTAACGTATTCGTAATTGTAAAAACCTTGTTTTAGTAAAATGGCAACTTCATATTGTTGTAAAATTTCATTATAAACTAGTTTATTTGTAGCGTTCAATTTCCAATTATTAAAATTTCCATTAACATAAACGCTCTCATTTTTAAGTTTAGGCATTTTTAGGGAGAAATGTACCCAACTATAATCGGCATCGGTATTTGGATTTTCACCATCTAAAGTTCTAATGATAAAATTACCATCTATATCGGGGTATAAAGTATAGGGTTCATTAACTCTGGGTTCATTTGGATATAAATAGGTGTGATAAAGTTGTTTTCCTAATTCGGATTTAACAATATGTAAATTGGAATTTCTAATAGATTTGCTATCAAAATATAAAAATTCATTACCTGCCCAAAAACTAGTTTCCTTATCGTATTTATACAATAATTGTGTTCCTCTATAAAACTGAGGTTTTAAATTGGTAATTGAAAATTGCCAATTATCGTTTTGTAAAATAACAGGTTTTATTTCTTCACTAGCATTATTAAAAATTAAGTTAGGATGATTTATAACAAATTCAACCGATTGTTTAGTTTCAATTGTAGCAACATCTCTACTTTTGTGTATGTAAACTCCTACAATTACTTTGGGTTGAAATAGTATAAATTTTCGTTGAAAAATAACTTCTTCATCTTCATTTAAAACAGAGATTAAATAATTCCCAGATATTTTAATTCGTGTGTATTCATTTGGAAAATGGACTTGATAATGGGTATAAGGTTGCAAGGTGTTAAATGAGTTTTCATAATCTCTAATTCTATCTTTATCAAATCCATCTATATATTCTGATGAATTTAAATTAGAAATATTCCAATTATAAGTGCAATGTTCAATTTTATAATAATATTCTGTTTCATCAGCATTTAAATCATCAAAACTCAACATTAATTTATCACCTAATTTTAGTATTGGAGCATAGCTATTTGTACTGTTTGGTTTTAAAATAACCGTTTTAATATAGTTTGACTCCAGTACTATATTTTGGGAATAACCAAAAAAAGTCATTAAAATTGTAGTAAAAAAGCAAATAATTTTCAAAATATTCGACATAATTTAGGAATGTTACAAAATCTATTCCAAAGATAAAAAGCATTATAATAAATAGAACTTATAATGATATTGTTTTTGGTAATGATTATTACATAATAATTTGTTAAAATCTGTTAAAACTAAGGTTTAAATTCTTATTTTTGCACAGTTTTTAAGGACTATTAATAAAATTTAACATATGTCAAAGGACATTCGAATTAAAAAAGGGCTAGATATAAAGCTAATAGGAGTTGCAGAAAAAGTAACCGAAAAAGCAAAATCTAGTAATGTTTACACATTAATCCCAGAAAATTTCCACACTATTATTCCTAAATTAACAGTAAAAGTTGGTGCAAAGTTAAAAGCAGGTGAAACTGTTTTTTATAGCAAAGCAAATGAAACTGTTAAATTTCCTTCGCCAGTTAGTGGTGAACTAGTGGATATTATTCGTGGTGATAAAAGAAAAATTTTAGCAATTAAAATCCAAGCGGATAATCAGCAAGAATTTATAGATTTTGGAAGTAAAGATCCAAAAGCTATGAAAGCAGATGAGGTTAAAAATTACCTGTCAAATGCAGGCTGTTGGCCATTTATCATGCAAAGACCTTATGATGTTATTGCAAATCCGGATAATGAACCAAAAGCTATTTTTATTTCTGCATATGCAAGTGCTCCTTTAGCAGCTGATTACGATTATGTATTAGCGGGTAAAGAAAAAGAATTACAAGCTGCGGTAACCGCGTTAAGCAAACTTACTCCAGGTGAAGTTCACGTTAGCGTTGGTAAAAATGGAAATTCACCATTTTTAGGATTAGATAATATTACACTTCATAAAGTAACTGGTCCACATCCAATAGGAAATATAAGTACGCAAATTGCGAAAATTGATCCTATTAATAAAGGAGAAGTTATTTGGACAGTTAAACCACAAGATTTAGTAATTATTGGTGAATTATTATTAACCGGTAAGTTTAATGCGGAACGTATTATTGCTTTGGTAGGATCATCAGTAAACAAACCAAAATATTATATCACTAAAATAGGTGCTGATATTTCATCTTTAGTTGAAGAAAAATTAAATGAAGTTGAAAGTAGATTAATAAGTGGTAATGTACTTACCGGAAGTAATGAAAGTAAAAAAGGAGTTTTACGTTATTATGATAATTTAATAACGGTTATTCCTGAAGGAAATGATTATGAATTTTTTGGATGGAGCAAACCAGTTTTTAATAAATTATCAATTACTAGAGCAGCTACTTTCTCTTGGTTGTTTCCAAATAAAAAGTACAATTTAAACACCAATACTAATGGAGAACATAGAGCATTTGTTCTTACAGGAGAATATGAAGAAGTTTTTCCACTAGATATTTATCCAATGCAAATATTAAAATCATGCATGTATAAAGATTTAGAAGAAATGGAAAATTTAGGAATGTATGAAGTTGCACCAGAAGATTTTGCTTTAACTGAATTTATTTGTGTTTCAAAACAACCACATCAAGAAATTATTAGAAAAGGCTTAGACTTAATGTTAAAAGAAATAGGATAAAATTATGGGGTTAAAAGAAAAATTACATAATATAAAAGAAAAGGGAAAAGATAAAAAGTGGTTGTCTGCTTTTTCAGCTTTTCACACCTTTTTATATACACCAAATGAAACCACACATTCAGGAGGGCATATAAAAGGTGCAGATGATTTAAAACGAACCATGACAGCGGTAATAATACCGCTTATTCCAATATTGATTTTTGCAATGTTTAACGTTGGCTATCAACAGCACATCGCTATTCATGGCTATCAAGCAAATATGGGATTTTTTAGTGGTGAGTTTTGGAATTTAGACAACTTTCTATTAGGAGCTACAAAATTAATTCCACTTTTATTAGTTTCTTATGTTGTTGGATTAGGAATAGAAGTTTTTTTTGCAACCATTAACAACCATGAAGTTGAAGAAGGCTATTTTGTAACAGGAATGTTAATTCCATTAATTGTTCCAGTAGATACACCATTATGGATGCTTACAGTTGCCATAGTTTTTGGCGTAGTTATTGGAAAGGAAGTTTTTGGTGGAACAGGAATGAATATTCTAAACCCAGCACTTACTATTAGAGCATTTTTATTCTTTGCCTACCCAACATGGATGAGTGGAGATAAAGTATGGATAGCTGGAGCTGTTGAACGCTCAAAAGAAATTTTGGCAGGGGCACACTTAGATGCTTTTTCCGGAGAAACTATATTAGGCGGTTTAGCAGGAGGTAAACATTTAGCATATTCAGTTACAGATATGTTTTACGGATTTATTCCAGGCTCTGTAGGTGAAACCTCAACATTATTAATTTTATTAGGAGGTATTTACTTAATATATACAAAAATTGGAAGTTGGAGAATTATGTTATCAGCCGTTATAGGAGCGTTAACCATGGGATTAATTTTCAATAGCGTTGTTAATGAAGGATGGATAGTTGAAGGAAGTAAATTTTATACTTTAATGAATACTCCATTTTGGGAACACTTAATTATTGGTGGATTTGCTTTTGGTGTTGTATTTATGGCAACCGATCCAGTTACAGCTTCACAAACTAATAGAGGAAAATGGATATACGGATTTTTAATAGGTTTTATTTCTATTATGATTCGAGTATTTAATCCAGCCTATCCAGAAGGTGTAATGTTAGCAATATTATTAATGAATGTATTTTCACCAACTATAGATCATTATGTTATAGCTTCCAATATTAAAAAAAGACTTAAACGATTAAAACCAAAAACAGTTTACAATGTCAAGGAATACAGAAAGTAATACATATACCGTACTGTTTGCAGTAGCAATGGTAATTATTGTTGGCTCATTATTAGCTTTTGTTGCCCAATCTTTAAAAGGTAAAATAGCTGAAAATAAACGTATAGAAAAACAACAAAATATTTTATACGCTATGGGAGTTAATGAAAACGAAAAAGGTTCCGTTAATTTTATTCCTAAAGATAAAGTAGATGCAGATTTTTCAAAATATATAGTTAAACAGTATGTTATTAAAGGTACAACAGCTACCGAAAATGACAAAGCATATCTAATTGATCTTAAACGAGAAGCTGCAAAAGCCAAAAAACCTTCATATACAAGAAAATTACCCTTGTTTGTAGGAGAAAAAGACAATAAAACTTACTACATAATTCCAGTTAGAGGAAAAGGATTATGGGATGCTATTTGGGGCTATATAGCTTTAAATAAGGATTTAATAGTACAAGGTGTTTATTTTGATGACGCTGGTGAAACTCCTGGTTTAGGTGGAAATATTAAAGAACGTTTTTTTATGGATGAATTTATAGGAGAACACATTTTTAAGGGAAATACTTTTGAAGGAATAACTGTATTTAAGGGAAATGATGATCCTAAAAGTTTAAACAAAACAGATTGTAGAGTTGATGCAATGGCAGGAGCAACTATTACAGGAAACGGCGTAACAGCAATGATTAAAAAAGGCTTACAAATGTATGTACCTTATTTAGAAACATTAAAGCAATAAGTTATGGGAATATTAACAAAAAAAGATTTAAAATTAATAACTGATCCATTAGCAGATAATAATCCTATTACAGTACAAGTTTTGGGTATTTGTTCTGCATTAGCAGTTACTGCTCAACTTAAAGCATCTATTGTAATGGCAATATCAGTAATGTTTGTTTTGGCAGCAGGAAATGTGGTAATATCTTCAATGAGAAATATTATACCACCAAAAATTAGAATTATTGTACAATTAGTAATTGCAGCTACACTAGTAATTATTGTTGATCAAGTTTTAAAAGCATATTCATATAATTTATCAAAACAATTATCAGTATTTGTTGGTTTAATTATTACCAACTGTATAATAATGGGAAGGTTTGAAGCATTTGCACTAGCAAATACTCCTTGGAAATCATTTTTAGACGGTATAGGAAATGCTGCAGGTTATGGAATTATATTAGTTATTGTCGCTTTTTTTAGAGAATTATTAGGCTCAGGATCTGTATTAGGATTTAAAGTATTAGGAAATCCAATTGAAAAAACAGGAGTATATGCTTATGGATATGAAAATAATGGTTTTATGTTGTTAGCTCCTATGGCGTTAATTACATTGGGAGTTATTATTTGGGTACAACGTTCAAGAAACTCATCATTAATTGAAGAAAATTAAACACTATGGAACATTTAGAATTATTTTTTAAATCAATATTTATAGATAACATGGTGTTTGCTACATTCTTAGGAATGTGTTCATATCTTGCTGTATCTAAAAAAGTTGCTACTGCTGTAGGGTTAGGAGCTGCTGTTATTTTTGTTATGGCAATCACAGTGCCATTAAACTGGTTATTAGATCATTATATTTTACAAGAAGGAGCATTAGTTTGGTTAGGACCAGAATATGCTGAATATGATTTAAGCTTTTTATCATTCATTATGTTTATAGCAACTATAGCAACTATGGTTCAATTAGTTGAAATAATTGTAGAAAAATTTTCACCAGGTTTATATAACTCTTTAGGAATATTTTTACCACTTATAGCCGTTAACTGTGCTATTTTAGGAGGCTCATTATTCATGCAATCTCGTGAAATTCCAAGTTTTAGTTTAGCTTTTAATTATGGAATTAGTTCTGGAATAGGATGGTTTTTAGCCATTTTAGCAATGGCAGCCATACGTGAAAAAATTAGATATTCAAATGTTCCTCCTGCGTTAAGAGGACTAGGAATAACATTTATTATTACAGGTTTAATGGCTATTGGATTTATGAGTTTTGGTGGAATGTTAACTGGTGGAACTGAGAAAAAAGCCAAAAAAGTAGAAACTGTAAAAGTTGAAAATAATAAAAAAGCTATTGATTTAGCAGATAACACAATAGAAATTAAAAATTAACAATGATATTAGCAGTAAATACCTTAGGTACAGTTGTTGTAACGGTAGTAGCTTTTTTAATAATAACACTTTTATTAGTGGCTTTGCTATTAGTTGTTAAACAAAAATTAGCACCATCAGGACCAGTAAAAATTAAAATAAATGGTAAGAAAGAGATTGAAGTTCCATCAGGTGGCACTTTATTAAATACGTTATCAAATAAAAAAATATTTTTACCATCAGCATGTGGCGGTGGCGGTACATGTTTACAATGTAAATGTATTGTGAACTCTGGTGGAGGAGAAGCTTTACCAACAGAAACACCAAATTTTACAAGAAAAGAATTACAGGAAGGATACCGTTTGGGTTGCCAAGTGAAAGTTCGTCAAGATATGGATATTACAATTCCTGAAGAAGTGTTTGGAATTAAAAAATGGGAAGCAACGGTTGTTAGCAATTACAATTTGGCTTCATTTATTAAAGAATTTGTAGTTGAAATTCCTGAAGACATGAATTATAAAGCTGGGGGTTATATTCAAATTGAAATTCCACCTTGTGAAGTAAATTTTAAAGATATTGATATTACAGCACATCCAGAAGAACATGAAACTCCTGATAAGTTCCAGTTAGAATGGGATAAATTTAATTTATGGCCATTAAAAATGGTAAATACTGAAACTATTGAACGTGCTTATTCTATGGCTTCTTATCCTGCAGAAGGAAGAAGAGTGATGCTAAATGTGCGTATTGCTACTCCACCTTTTGATAGGACAACTAATGGTTGGATGAAAGTTAACCCTGGTATTGCTTCTTCATATATTTTCTCAAGAAAAACTGGAGATAAAGTAACTATTTCTGGTCCTTATGGAGAGTTCTTTATTAATGATTCAGATGCTGAAATGTTGTATGTTGGTGGTGGGGCAGGTATGGCTCCAATGAGATCTCATTTATATCATTTATTTAAAACCTTAAAAACAAAAAGAAAAGTAAGTTATTGGTATGGTGGGAGATCAAAAAGAGAGTTGTTTTATGTAGACCATTTTAAACATTTAGAAAAAGAATTTCCTAATTTTAAATTCTATTTAGTATTATCAGAACCATTACCTGAAGATAATTGGGTAAATAAAAAAGATATTAATGATACTGAAGGAGATGGATTTACAGGTTTTGTACACCAAGCTGTAATTGATGAGTTTTTATCTAAACATGAAAATCCAGAAGATATTGAATTGTATTTTTGCGGGCCTCCATTAATGAATAAAGCGGTTCAAAAAATGGGTGAAGATTTTGGTTTAGCAGATGAGAATATTAGATTTGATGACTTTGGTGGTTAATTAGAAGACCTTAAATAATTAATAATATAAAATCCGGTACTTTTGTATCGGATTTTTTTATAAAAGTAATTTATGCAGCGTAAATTAACATATCAAGAACTACATAATTTAGCAATGAATATTGTAGGAAAAGATTTAGAAAAACGAGGATTTGAATTTTTAGCAGTAAATAGTCAATTTAAAAAGCATCCTCAATTTGTTTGTGTTGATACCAATAACCAACGGCATTTTGTAATTGTAAGATTTGATACCATTGAAAATTACCCACTAGAATATGATGTTATTTGGATGGAAACTTTTAAAAATCACGCTAAAAAAAATAAAGCTAAAGTATTATTTGCTGGGCTTGGATTAGGTAGCCTAAATAATGAAACTGAGTATCCAAATTTAGATGAAAATTATTTGCTGAAATATGAAGGTTTGCAAGATTTGGCAATTGATTTAAACTAAAAAAGCCACGAGTTTACTCGTGGCTTTTTTATAATTATAATTAGAACTATTGTCCTACTTTATTTTCTAATATTTTAAAGAATTGGTCTAATTTTGGCATTAATACAATTCTAGTTCTTCTATTTCTAGCTCTTCCTTCAACAGTATCATTACTTTCTAAAGGTTTATATTCACTTCTACCAGCAGCAATTAATCTACTTGGCTCAATATTGTAATCATTTTGTAAAACTCTAACAACAGCAGTAGAACGTTTTACACTTAAATCCCAATTATCTTTAATTCCAGCTGTACTAATAGGTTTATTATCGGTGTAACCTTCAACCATTACTTCAACATTTGGTTGTGCATTTACAACTTCAGCAACTTTACCTAATACATTTTTGGCAGCAGATGAAATAATTGCACTTCCGCTTTTAAACAATAATTTATCGGCAATAGAAATATAAACTACAGTTTTTTCAACATTCACCTGAATATCTTTATCATTGAATCCGTCTTTTAAAACACTTTTTAATTTAAAACCTAACGCTAAATTAATTGAGTCCTTGCGATTCATTGCTTGTTGAATAACATGAATATATTCATCTTTTTTACCCATTTGAGCAAGCGTTTCTTTAATATTATCAGAAGCAGATTTTGATAAAACAGTTAAATTATCTACATATTCTAATGTTTTCTCTTTATCCTTTTTTAAATCTGCAACTTGTTGATTTAAAGCACTTACTTTTTCTGCTTCAATTCTACATTTCATTAAATCGGCTTTCGTGTCTACTAATTCTTTGCTTTTGTTGCTGAAATTGTCTTCAAGTTCACTGTACTTTTTTTGTGATACACAAGAACTTAATGCTATGGAAATAGTAAGTCCTACTAAAAATAATTTTTTCATAATTTAAAATGGTTTAAGTAATACAAATTTATAAAAAAGAAACGTATGTTTTAAACTTTAATTATGATTAATCTTAATTTTAAGAAAATTTTAATTAATATCTTTGAAAAATAAAAAATATCAAAGAATTAACTTTATTTAAAATGAAAAAAATAATACTTTTTTTAAGCATTATAGCCTTATTTTCTTGTAATCAAAAACAAGATAATTTAGTTATTTTAAGAGGAGATGCTATTGGTACTACCTTCACCATTCGCTATTTAAATCCTGATAATAAAAATTTAGATATTAAAATTGAAGATATTATTAAAAAAGTAAATAAATCTATTTCAACATATGTACCAACTTCAGATATTTCCAAAATAAATAAAGGGGATACAAGTATTGTTGTTGATGCTTATTTTAAAGAAGTATTTTTAAAATCTGCCAGAATTTATAAAGAAACTAAAGGTGAATTTGATCCTACAGTAGGTGTTTTAGTAAACGCTTGGGGTTTTGGTCCGGGTAAGCGAATTGAAAACATGGATTCCACCAAAGTTAAAGAGCTTTTAAAATATGTTGGATTTGATAAAGTATCTTTAAAAAATAACAAAATCAGCAAGCAATATCCACAAACCTATTTCGATTTTAATGCGATTGCAAAAGGGTATTTGGTAGATTTGGTTGGCAGAATGTTTGAAAATAATAAAATTCCAAACTATATGGTTGAAATTGGTGGAGAAATTAGAGCACGAGGTATTAATCAATTAGGAACACCTTGGAGAATTGCTATTGAAAACCCGAATACCGATGGAACAAGATCTATAAATACTAATATTAAATTATTAAATGAATCTATTGCAACTTCTGGTAATTATAGAAAGTTTAGAATTGCAAAAAATGGTAAAAAATATGTACATACTATAAATCCATTAACTGGTTTTGCAACGCCAAGCAATTTATTGAGTGCTTCCGTTATTTCAAAATCTGATTGTGCAGATGTTGATGGTTACGCAACTGCATTTATGGCAATGGGATTTGAAAAAGCAAAAACATTTTTAAAAAATCATCCAGAATTAAAAGCTTTTTTAATTTATGCTGATGATAATAATAAAATGAAAACGTATAAAACTCCTAATTTTACAGAGTAGCTTATTTAAAACAAACTGGCAAAATTTCATCTTTTACCAAACAATATTTTTTAATTAATTCGTTATTTAGTTCTGCGGAATAATTTACTTCTTTTACCTTAAAACCAACTGCACGCAGTTTATTGAAATAATCTTTTCCATAAATTCTAACATGGTCGTATTGTCCAAAATGTTTGGCTCTTTCTTTTGGTACTATTATTGAGAAATCTTCGTATGTTTTTTCTAACGTTAAATCTTGAGGTACTTGAAAAATTCCAAAACCATTGGGTTTTAAAACCCGATATAATTCACTCATTGCTTTTTTGTCATCTTCAATATGTTCTAATACATGGTTACATAAAACAACATCAAATTCATTATTTTTAAAGGGAAGATTACAAATATCAGCTTTTACATCAGCTATTGGCGAATATAAATCGGCAGTTATATAATCTAAATTTTTTAATTGTTTAAAACGTTTTAAAAAGCATTGTTCAGGTGCAATGTGTAGTACTTTGTTTTTGGCGGAAAAAAAATTAGTTTCATGCTGTAAATACAACCAAAGTAATCGATGTCGCTCTAAGGATAACGTGCTGGGAGATAATGCGTTATTTCGTTGTTTTCCATATCCATAAGGTAAAAAAGTTTTAAAGCTTTTGCCATCAATAGGATCGGTAAATTTATTTCCTTTTAAAATAAAAGCAATTATTGGGCTAACCCAATAACTAATTTTAATTAAAATTGGTCTTGGAACACTATTTAGAAAAAATTTAAATAACTTTTTCAAAATCAATTAATTATCAAATTTATAATCTTCACGAACAGGATAAAAAGTATCGGTAACTTTACAGTTAGTTATTGCTTTACCGCTATGAGCTATGTTTGAAGGAATAATTGCCATTTCACCAGCCTTTAAAATCTTGGTTTCTGTTCCAATAGTTAATTCTAAATTCCCTTCAATAACTTGGGTAGTTTGTTCGTGAATGTGTTTGTGTTTTGGTAAAATGGAATCTTTATCAATTTCCCAAAAAGCAATGGTAAAATTTTTAGTATGTACAAACTTACCGTTAAAACCTTTTAGTAATTCCGTTGTTTTTAAATCTTGAATATTTATGAATTTATTCATATTTATAGCACTAATTTTTTAGCTCTAAACTCATCTTCTTCATTGCTTTCAATTCCTAAAGCTTCATAAATATATTTAAAAGTAGATAACAGTTCAGGTTTACCATTAATCAATGCAACATCATGCTCAAAGTGAGCACTTGGTTTTCCATCTTTAGTTAAAATAGTCCAGCCATCATTTAATTGGTTAATTCTATGAGTTCCCATATTTACCATAGGTTCAATGGCTACAACCATACCTTCTATAAATTTTTTACCTCTTCCTCTTTTTCCATAATTTGGCATTTCAGGATCTTCATGCATAACTTTTCCTAATCCATGTCCAACCAATTCACGTACAATTCCGTAACCGTGTTTTTCGCAATAATTTTGAATGGCAAAACCAACATCACCAACTCTATTTCCAGCTTTAAATTCTCGAATACCAATTAATAAACTTTCTTTGGTTACTTGTAATAATTTTTTGGTTTCTTCTGCAACTTCACCTACTTCAAAAGTATAGGCGTGATCTCCATAAAAACCATTTTTTAACGAACCACAATCAATAGAAATAATATCACCATTTTCTAAAGGTTTATCATCCGGAATTCCATGTACAACTTGTGCATTTGGACTCATACATAACGTATTAGGAAAATCATACAAACCTAAAAAACCAGGAATTGCATCGTGATCTCTAATAAATTCTTCCGCTAATTTATCCAAGTATAAAGTAGTTACACCAGGTTTTACTTCTTTAGCCAGTATTCCTAATGTTTTAGAAACAATAAGAGCACTTTCGCGCATTAATTCAATTTCTTCTAAAGATTTAATTTTAATCATAATAGCAAACTATTTATGGTGCAAAGATAATTTAAATATTAATTTATTATTCTATTCTGAATAGTTTCATTTTTAATTATTTTATAATTGTCCGTAATTTGTAATAATAAAAATAATGTTGTGCTGAACCTGTCAGCTACAGATGGTTTATTTCAGTAACTCATATTTAATAACTAGTATTTATTGAATATGGCTCTGAAATAAGTTTGGGATGGCAAAGGTTATGTTGGATTATGGATATTCAAATTTATTTTTAATAAAAGGTACTAAAAGTGATTTTTAACAGTATTTTTAAGTAAAAACCTCCTTAAATTTGCATAAATTTTAATAAAGGAGTTGAATGATGTATAAAGCAGTAACAGCAGAAGAAGCAGTAAAAATTGTAAAATCTAACGATAGGGTTTATATTCAGGCGGCTGCATCTGCACCCCAGTCTTTAATAAATGCTTTAACAGCACGGCATGAAGAGTTGATAAATGTTGAAATATGCCACTTGCATGTGGAAGGAAAAACACCTTATGCCAACCCAAAATACAGTAAAAGTTTTCATGTAAATTCTTTATTTATTGGACCAAATGTTCGCCATACCTTAAAAGCAGGAAATGGTTCTTATACCCCTGTTTTTTTAAGTGAAGTTCCTATGTTGTTTAAACGAGGAATTTTACCTGTTGATGTAGCTTTAATTCAAGTTTCTACGCCAGATAAACATGGATATTGTTCTTTAGGAGTTTCTATAGAAGCAATTTTATCAGTTATTGAAAATGCGAAACACGTAATTGCTTTAATTAATAAACAAATGCCGAGAGTACTTGGAGAAGGTATTATTCATATTTCGGAGCTAGATACTTTTGTAGAAGAAGATACGCCAATTCATGAGTTTATTTTACCTGAACCTAATGAAATTGAAAGTAAAATAGGGGATCATATTGCAAACTTAATTGAAGATAGAAGTACTTTACAAATGGGAATTGGGAATATTCCAAATGCAGTTTTATCAAAATTAAAAAATCATAAAGATTTAGGATTGCATACTGAAATGTTTTCTGATGGTGTAATTGATTTAATTTTAGATGACGTTATAAATTGTAATTACAAAGGAATTGGTAAAGGAAGAGCCTTAACCACTTTTTTAATGGGCTCAAAAAGATTATATGATTATGTAGATGATAATCCGTTTATTGAAATGCGATCTTGTGATTATGTAAATGATGTACATAATATTAGAAAAAATCCAAAAATGGTAGCCATTAATTCAGCCATTCAGGTTGATATGACAGGGCAAGTTTGTGCAGATTCTATTGGTACACGATTGTATTCAGGTGTTGGTGGGCAAATGGATTTTATTAGAGGAGCTTCTTTAAGTGAAGGTGGAAAAGCAATTATTGCAATGCCTTCAACCACAAAAAATGGAATTAGTAGAATTGTGCCATTTTTAAACCGTGGAGCTGGTGTTGTAACTACCAGAGCTCACGTACAATATATTGTTACCGAATACGGCGTAGCAAATCTATATGGAAAAACTATAAAACAACGAGCTCATGAATTAGTGAAAATTGCACATCCAGATCATAGAGAAGAAATTGACAGGGAATTTTTTGAAGAAATGTGCTAAAAATAAATAGGAAAAAGGAGGTCTAGAAAGTTTAATTTTAATCAACTAAAATCAGTTCAGAATGATGGTTTTGTGTAACGAAAGTTATGTATTGGTTATCGCAATTTTTCATTTGATGAAAATAGTAAGATAATGATTTTGAATTAATCTTTTGAGGTCAGTAGTTAAATGCATACTATGTAAGTTTTAATTCCAATAATAGTGTCAGGTCGAGCGGAGTCGAGACCTAATTAGTGTACCAACAGTTCTCGATACAATTTTTTATCAAAAATTACCTGCCTTGCCGTCAGGTAGGCTACCATTGACATCTTATTTAACTAATTAAAAATCATAATTTAACTTAGATTATGATTTTTTTTAGAATTGTCATTCCTGCGTAGGCAGGAATGACAGACTTATTTAAAATTCGTAATGTCATTACAGCCACTTGAGAAAATTTTTGCCTCAGCTCTCGAACAGACGTAACAGTAAGTTTAAAAAGTTAAAATGCACAACGAGTTTAATTATTATTTTTAGTTATGTAACTAACTACTGACCTCTATTAATCTATTTATCGATAAAAAACAATTTTGGTTATACATTGTTGAATCCAGTTATTAGTTTGTATTTCGTTTTATTCATTTTACCAATTTTTTTAAATAAGTTTAATTCCACACCTTTTTTCAAGTCTCTACTAGCAGTTGCAGGAGAAATATATTTGAAAATATCCATATAATCTTTTCTAGTAAACTCTATTTTATTTAGTAAACTAAAATATTCTAGTCTGGCTTTTTCATTTAGAGTTCGATTATTAAAGTCTAATAATTCACTTATTGAGATGTTAATAACATCTAACATATACTCAATAAATTTCGTTGATTCTCCAGAGTTATCACTTTGAGATAAAGCATTGTAGTATTTCTCTTGATCTTTACTAATTAGTGTTTCAAATGGTAAATATTCAAATACTGGATATTTTTCCATTAAAATCAAAGTTTGCCATAATCGTCCCATTCTACCGTTTCCATCTAGAAAAGGATGAATAAATTCCATTTCATAATGGAATACGCAACTTTTAATTAATTCAATTTCATTAGGTTTTTTTAAATACTTAAAAAGGTCTTTCATTAAGTATGGAACATTTTCATGCGGAGGAGCTACATGCTCAACTTTTGAACCTTTTACAATTCCAACGCCTTGATTTCTATATTTCCCAACATTTTCAATCAGATTTTTCATTAAATTCTGATGAGCTTTTAAAAAGGATTTTTCATTTAATGGATTGTACCTATCTAAATTTTCATAAATATCAATTGCATTTAAAACCTCTTTAATATCTTTTTTTGGTCCAACTACTCGTTTATTTTCTAAAAGAGCAGTGATTTGTTTTTCATTAAGAGTATTTCCCTCAATTTTTAGTGAAGAATGAATGGTTTTAATTTTGTTCTGTTTTCTCAATTGAGGAGAAGGTTTATTTAAGAAATTGGCATTTACTTCTCCAATTTTTTCTGAAATAGAAGTTATTAATTTTAAAATTTTAGGAGTTATTTCGTATGGCGGTTTCATATTGATACTATCATTTGACACTATCAAAAATAATATCATTTACTCTATAAATCTAATTTTATACTATTTTTTTTAATTGGGCACAATGGTTTATACTCTTTAGATAACGGGATTTTATGAGTTGTTTTTAGTATTTTTTTATAAATTTTAGGTTATCCGATTTAAAATTTGTCTTTTAAATAGTTCATCTATTTTTATTACTTTCTAAAGTAATTCAGTCATTTTCAGATATTTATGTCTCCCAAAAGTTAAAGTGTAAAAAGGGTATACAAAAGTAAAAATTAGTAAAATCAATAAAATATTTAAATTTATATTGTAGTTAATTTTTGCAAATGAATATATAAATAGAATTACTAAAAAAATCAGAATAAAATATTTCTGATATTCCTGCCTAGATATTTTGAATGTTTTAGTTTGGTTTTCTTTAATATAAAAAGAAAGGTTTTTGCTTCTATACCAAAGAATTTCCCCATATAAATTATGGTCTCCAGATTCAACTTCTAATTTTAAAGTTTCTCCATAACCAATTCGTCCAATTTTTTGTCCATCTAAATAAATGCTGTTTCTTACAAACCTAGAGTCAAAATCTGTAGGTCCTTTTATAATTAATTTAGTCATTTTTTTAAATCCGTATTAAAAAAGCCAACGTCTTTTTAAATAACTGTTTAATTATCTTCAGAATAGTTGGGTGTAAATGATTTGCCAGATAAAATTTTAATCATATCTTTTTCAATGGTTTCCTGTGGATATTCTACAAAACGACCGATTTCTTTTCCATTTTTATAAAATATAAAAGTAGGAACGTGGTGAATATTATATCCTTTTTGTAAACTATCGGGTGTTTTTTTATCTCTATCAACAGCTATTAATTTTAAATTTTTATAATTAAAATCAGTAGCGTCTAAAATTTTATAAAGTGCTGGGGTTTGTTCTTTGCTATCACTACACCAAGTTCCCATAAATGCTTTAATAGTAACATTTTTTAGTAATGGTTTTATTTTGGCAACTAATTTTTCATCTACCTTGTAGTTTTTATAATTTGGTGTAAACCAATAATTATAAGCTTCTTTTAAAAAGTCAGATTTTTGAGCATATCCAATTAAATTTCCTTCGGAATCTTTTGTAGGAGTTAATTTTTTTTGAGCATTACAACCAATGGAAGTTAGTATAATAATGGCTAAAATTAGTTTTTTCATTTTTAAGAATTTAATTTGATTAAAAAGACAAAATTAAATTAAAGAATGTTGTGTCATAACTTTAGGTTGAGGAATTCCCATTAATTTTAAAATGGTAGGTGAAATATCTCCTAAAACGCCATCTTTTATTTGTTTGATATCTTTATCTACTAAAATAAAAGGAACAGGATTAGTAGTATGTTGTGTATTTGGCGTTCCATCAGGGTTTATCATGGTTTCACAATTTCCGTGGTCTGCAATTATAATGGTGGTATAATCATTATTTAAAGCAGCAGTTACCACCTCTTTTACACAAGCATCAACACCTTCACAAGCTTTTATTGCTGCAGACATCACTCCGGTATGACCAACCATATCTCCATTGGCAAAATTCAAACAAACAAAATCAACTTCTTTTTTGTTTAATTCTGGAATAATGGCATCTTTAATTTCATAAGCACTCATTTCAGGTTTTAAATCGTATGTAGCTACTTTTGGAGAGTTTAATAAAATTCTTTTTTCACCTTTAAAAGGTTTTTCTCTTCCACCAGAAAAGAAGAAAGTTACGTGTGGATATTTTTCTGTTTCTGCTATTCTAATTTGTTTTTTTCCTTCTTTTTCTAAAATTTCACCTAAAGTATCTTTTAAATCTTCCGTATTATAAATTACATGAATTCCTTTAAACGCCTCATTATAATTTGTCATAGTAACAAAATATAATGGAATGGTTTTCATATTAAAATCAGGATAATTATTTTGTGTTAATACTTCGGTTAATTCTCGACCTCTATCGGTTCTATAATTAAAGAAAATTACAACATCGTCTTTTTGAATTTTTGTAATTGGCTGATGATTATCATCAGTCATAATTATAGGTTTAATGAATTCATCGGTTACGTTATTATTGTAACTTTCTTTAATGCTTTCTATGGCATTTTCAGATTTTGTTCCTATTCCACTTACTAAAGCATCATACGCTATTTTAACACGTTCCCAACGTTTATCTCTATCCATTGCGTAATATCTTCCAGTAACTGTTGCCAATTTACCGGTTGATTTTTTCATATGATTTTCAATATCTTTTATAAAAGAACTTCCAGATTTTGGATCGCAATCACGTCCATCAGTAAACGCATGTAAAAACACGTTATCAACTTTATTTTCTGCAGCAACATCTAATAAAGCTTTTAAATGATTAATGTGAGAGTGAATTCCTCCATCAGAAACCAATCCTAAAAAATGAACATTTTTGTTATTTTCTTTGGCATAATTTAAAGCATCTAACAATTCTTTCTCTTTTCCTAAGGTATTTTCTTTAACCGCTTTATTAAGTTTTACAAGATTTTGATACACAATTCTACCAGCACCTAAATTCATATGTCCAACTTCACTATTACCCATTTGTCCTTCAGGTAAACCTACATTTAAACCATCGGTACGTAAACTGGCATTAGGAAATTTAGTATATAAACTATCTATAAATGAGGTTTTAGCATTAAAAACTGCAGAAACTTCTGGGATTTGAGTAATTCCCCATCCATCTAAAATCATTAAAATTACTTTCTTATTCATAAGAATTGTGTTTTATTTTACAATGCAAATATACGAAGGTTTTAAAGGAAGGTATTGATAATTAATTGTTAAATGCGTTAAAAATTACTAAAACGGTTGCGTAGAACATACAGTAATTTAGCTGAAAAATTGTAAATTCACGCAAAAAAATATTTTAATGGCTACAGATATTGTGTTTAATAACGTTACAAAAAAATTACCAAAATACTTACATAAGTATATTGTTAAACAACCTTATACAAGTTACACATTCCAAAATCAAGCAGTTTGGAGATATGTGATGCGTATAAATATTGATTTTTTAAGTAAAGTAGCACATAAATCTTATTTAAAAGGATTAAAAGAGACAGGTATTTCAGTGGATAGTATTCCCAAAATGGAAGGAATGAATCGTATTCTAAAAAAAATTGGTTGGGCAGCTGTTGCTGTTGATGGTTTTATTCCTCCAAATGCATTTATGGAATTTCAAGCATATAAAGTACTGGTAATAGCTTCGGATATAAGAACTCTTGAACATATTGAATATACTCCGGCACCTGATATAATACACGAGGCTGCTGGGCACGCACCAATTATTGCAAATCCAGAATATGCAGAATATTTAAGACGATTTGGAGAAATAGGAAGTAAGGCAATTTCTTCTGCCAAAGATTTTGAAATATATGAAGCCGTACGTAAATTATCTATTTTAAAAGAAGATCCAAATTCTTCTGAGAGTGAAATTAATGAAGCACAGCAAAAAGTAGAAACTTTGCAACAATTAACTGAAGAACTTTCTGAAATGGCTCAAATACGAAATTTGCACTGGTGGACTGTTGAATATGGACTTATTGGAAGTTTAGACAATCCAAGAATTTATGGTGCAGGATTATTATCATCTATTGGCGAAAGTAAATGGTGTTTGACCAATAAAGTAAAAAAAATACCGTATTCTATTGAGGCTGCTAATCAAAATTTTGATATTACTAAAGCACAACCTCAACTTTTTGTAACTCCAGATTTTGCACATTTAAGTTATGTATTAGAGGAATTTGCTAATAAAATGGCATTAAGAACGGGTGGTTTAAAGGGAATTCAAAAGCTAATTCAATCTAAAAATTTAGGAACTATTGAATTGAGTACGGGAATTCAAATATCAGGAATTTTTACCAACGTAATAGCTACTGAAAATCAGAAACCAGTTTATTTTCAAACTACAGGTTTAACTGCTTTGGCAATTAAAGATAAGGAGTTAATAGGTCACGGTACAAATTATCATGCTGACGGATTTGGAAGCCCGGTTGGAAAATTAAAAGGGATAAATTTGGCGATTGAAAATATGTATCCTAAGGATTTAGAAGCCTATGAAATTTATGAAGAAAAAAAAACAACCTTACTTTTTGAAGGAGATATTAAAGTTACAGGAACAGTAATTACAGGAATTAGAGATTTGATGGGGAAAATAGTACTTATTTCTTTTAAAAATTGCACGGTAACTCACGGTGAAACCATTTTATTTAAACCAGAATGGGGAATATATGATATGGCTGTTGGAAAAGAAATTATTTCAGCTTATGCCGGACCAGCTTGTGTAAGTTCCTTCGATAATTTTGGGAAAATATCTGAAAATAAAACACATAAAATCAAATACAATGAAAAGCAAAAAGAGTTGCATATATTGTATAAAAAAGTACGTGAAATAAGAGAAAATAAAAAAAATGATATTAATTTACTTTCTGAAATATTTTATAAAATAGCTAAGGAATATCCAAATGATTGGTTATTGGCTTTAGAGATTTACGAATTAATTTATAATTCAAAATCGATTTTAGAAGTAGATGTATTTAATTTTTTAAATCAATTAAAAAAAGAACCTAAATACAACGCTTTAATAACTAATGGACTTCAATTAATAAAAAAATAAAGTAATTTTTGTTACAGTATTATGTAAGGATTGAACTATATTTGCGCCTTAATTAAAAAAAATAAAAATGAGTTTTTTTGGGTTATTTGGAGGAGGTAATGATAATGAAACAGTTGAAAAATACATAAAAGAAGGTGCTGTTGTTATTGATGTTAGAACTCCAGAAGAGTTTAGAGAAGGACACGTTAAAGGGTCTCAAAACATTGTTTTAAACAATATTCCTACAGCAGTTGAAGAGATTAAAGCTTTAAATAAAAAGGTAATTGCAGTTTGCAGAAGTGGAGCTAGAAGTGGGCAAGCGACTTCTTTTTTAAGTAAAAAAGGCATTGATGTTGTTAATGGTGGACCTTGGCAAAATGTTGCTAAGTTTTTGAATTAACATTTTACATATAAACCTGAGTTCGATGTAAGCAAATTACTTGATTTCGATACAAAATTCTTTCAGAATTTCACTCAATCTGACGTAATTTGCGAACAAAACACGTCAATTCGAGTAATTTTCAATAGAAAATTGTATCGAGAATAGCGTTTTTAACAACTAAATCCTTATATCGAACTCAGGTTATAATAATATATTAGAGAAGTTTTTTACTTCTCTTTTTTTTTGTGCTAAAATGAAATTAAAGGATATTGTTTTTGAATCACTTTAATTTTATCCTTTAAGTTTTTTAAAAATTGTTGATGTTGTTTTGAAGAAGGATTAAAAGGTTTGTGAGCCAATCCTTTTTGAATGGTATCAATTTCTTTCATTATAGAAATTGATTTTTCTGAAATCCAAACTTGCTGAAATTGTTCCCAAATATAACTGATGGCAGTATTATTTGGATGAATCATGTCGCTATTATAAAATCGATAATCACGTAAATCATCCATCATAATTTCATAAGAAGGAAAGTAGTATAGTCGATTTCTATTATCAGTTACTTGATGAATTGCAGCTAATAAATGTGCTTTACTGTGTGAATTTTCTACAAATCCATCTTTTAAATGACGAATGGGGCTTACGGTAAAAATGATGTTTGTTGAAGCATTTACAGATTTGATGAGCGTAATCATATTTTCTAAGGAAACAGTAATTTCATCCACAGAAAGCAACTCTTTTAAAAACTTTTTTTGTGGAACTTTATGACAATTTCCTACAATGGCATCCATTTCAATAAATCGATAAACCCACGATGTTCCTAATGTAATTATTAGGTGTGTTGCTTCAGTTAATTTTTTATGGGTGGATTTAATTGAGTTATTTAAATTTTGAAGCAACTCATTTTTATCAGGAGAACTCAAATCCGAATGTGCATCAAAACAATGCCAACGTTCATTAAGGTAAAAAATATCTTTTTCGGTATATCTTTTTTCATTGATGGAATTGGTAATTACCTTTTCAATAGTAATTGGGTTAAATAAAATTCCAAACGGATTACTAACCGCATTAAATTTAAAATAGTTAAGCTTGTTAAAAATATGCTCAGAAAAACACGAACCAAACAATATTATTTTGGAGTCATAATCTAGTTGATTACGTTCTTTTTGTAGTTGTATGTTGGTTCTAAATTTCACTTTTTAGGTATTTAGTTATCCGTCACCCTGAACTTGATTCAGGGTCTCATCAAAAGATGCTGAGCCAAGCTCAGCATGACGGACATTATAAGGTTCTGAATTTCATTTTTAAATAATATATCTTTTTGCTTCTTGTAAAGCTTTTTCAATTCCGTCAGGGTTTCTACCACCGGCAGTTGCAAAAAATGGTTGTCCGCCTCCGCCACCGTGAATTAATCCACCCAATTCACGCACCACTTTACCCGCATCTAATTTTTTTTCTTCCACTAATTTTTTAGAAATATAACAAGTTAAAAATGCTTTGCCTTCTTTTTCTGAACCAAATAAAATGAATAAGTTGTCTATTTCGTTACCTAATTCAAAACATAAATCTTTGATGCTATTTTGATTTAGATCAATTTTTTTAGCTAAAAAATTAATGCCATTTACTTCTTTAACTTCATTTTTTAAATCGCCTTTTAAATTTTTAGCTTTATCCTTTACTAAAGCCTCAATTTGTTTTTTTAGGACAACATTATCTGACTTTAATTTATAAACTGAATTTGCAACATTTAAAGTTACTCCTCCTATAACTTCTGATGTGACATTTATTGTGCCCTTTAAAACTCCTCGAACAATGTTAAGCTCATTGTCTTGTTTAATGTAGTAATCTTTTGTAGCATCTCCAGTTATGGCTTCAATTCGTCTAACGCCTGCAGCAATTGCACTTTCGCTTACTATTTTAAAATGCCAAATATCACTGGTGTTTTGAACATGAATTCCGCCACAAAGTTCAACTGATTTTCCAAACTGAATGGCTCTAACGGTATCTCCATATTTTTCACCAAACAAAGCCATTGCTCCTTTATTTAGTGCGGTTTCCATAGGAATATTACGGAACTCTTGTAATGGTAGTTTATTGTTAATTCGTTCATTTACAAAATCTTCAACAGCACGCAATTCATCAACTGTTAATTTTGCAAAATGAGAAAAATCGAAACGCAAGCCTTTTGAATGTACAAAAGAGCCTTTTTGTTCTACATGAGTTCCTAAAACTTCACGTAATGCTTGTTGTAATAAATGTGTAGCGGAATGATTGCAAGCGGTTCTAAAGCGTTGTGTTTCATCTACAACAATTTTAAAACTTTGCTGTAAGTTTTTTGGTAAACTTTTAGTGTAATGTATAATTAAATTATTCTCTTTTTTAGTGTCAATAATGTAAATTACGTTTCCGTTACTTACTTCAATATAACCTTTGTCTCCAACTTGTCCGCCACCTTCTGCGTAAAATGGCGTTAAATTAAAGACTAATTGATACAAATCACCATCTTTTTTAGAGCTAATTTTTCGATATCTAGTTAATTTAACAGTCGCTTCTAAAAAATCATATCCTATAAATTCCTCTACATCATCTTCATTAATAATTACCCAATCTTCGGTTTCAACAGTGGATGCAGCTCTTGATCGGTTTTTTTGTTTTTCTAAAGCTTCTTGAAATTCTTTTTCATTTAAGGTAAGTCCTTTTTCTGAAAGAATTAAAGAAGTTAAATCAATTGGAAAACCGTAAGTATCAAATAATTGAAAAGCTTTTTTACCAGAAACTTCTTTTCCAGAAGTGTTTTTGATAATTCCATCTAATAAAACTAAACCTTGTTCTAAAGTATGCAGAAAAGAGTTTTCTTCTTCCTTTATAACATTGGTAATTAATTGTTTTTGAGCTTTAAGTTCAGGAAAATAATCACCCATTTGTTTACTTAATGTATTCACTAATTTGTAAATGAATGCTTCTTTTTTATTTAAAAAAGTAAAACCGTAGCGGATGGATCTTCTTAAAATTCTTCTAATTACATAACCTGCTCCAGTATTTGATGGTAATTTCCCGTCAGCAATTGCAAAAGCAACTGCTCTTACATGGTCAGCTACCACACGTATTGCAATATCTGTTTCTTCATTTTTACCATATTTATTATTGGTAATAGTTTCAATTTCACGAATTAAAGGAGTAAAAACATCGGTATCGTAATTTGATTGTTTATGTTGTAAAACCATACACAAACGTTCAAATCCCATTCCGGTATCTACATGTTTTGCGGGTAATTTTTCTAAGGAACCATCTGCTTTTCTGTTGAATTCCATAAAAACTAAATTCCATATTTCAACCACCAAAGGATGATCTTGATTTACTAAACTTTTACCAGAAATTTTAGCTTTTTCTTCATCAGAACGTAAATCTACGTGAATTTCAGAACAAGGTCCACAAGGTCCTTGAGCACCCATTTCCCAAAAATTATCTTTTTTGTTCCCGTTTAAAATTCGGTCTTCATTAATATGTTCTTTCCAAAAGTTGTAGGCGTCTTTATCTAATGCTAATCCATCTTTTTTATCGCCTTCAAAAACAGTAACGTATAAACTGTTTTTATCAATATTTACAACTTTGGTTAAAAATTCCCAAGCCCAATCAATAGCTTCTTTTTTAAAATAATCACCAAAACTCCAGTTGCCTAACATTTCAAACATAGTATGATGATAAGTGTCCTTACCAACTTCCTCTAAATCGTTATGTTTTCCAGAAACACGTAGGCATTTTTGTGTATCAGCAACTCGTTTGTGATTTACTTTTTTTTGTCCTAAAAAATATTCTTTAAACGGAACCATACCAGCGTTGGTAAACATTAGCGTTGGATCGTTTTTTAATACCATTGGAGATGAAGGTACGATTTTATGGTTTTTAGAAGCAAAAAAGTCTAAAAATTGCTGACGTATTTCTTGTGATTTCATATGTTAATACAATGCTAAAATGGTTTTGTTTTACATCTATTGCAAAACATTTTGTAATTTTGTTGTTTACGCACCACAATATTATAAAATTGTAATACGTTTTATGGTGCAAAAATAAGATAATTTCTATTTATGGCGAAAGTAAAATATTATTACAATCCAGATACCTTATCCTATCAAAAAATTCACTTAAGGAAAAGGGAAAAATTTAGGAATTTTTTACTGATGTTATTGGCATCGTTAATTCTCATGTTTTTAGGTTATGTGGTTTTTACTTCAGTTTTTGAATCTCCTAAAGAAAAAGAACTAAAACGTCAGTTAGAATTTGTAAAATTGAATGAACAACTGCACAGTAAACGAATAAAACAAATAGAAAGTGTTTTAAGCGAAGTTCAAGATAGAGATAATAATATTTACAGATTATATTTTGAAGTGAATCCTATTCCTAAAGAACAACGAAAAGCAGGTTTTGGTGGTGTAAATCGTTACAAATCATTAGAAGGATTCAACAATTCAGAAATGATAATTGACGTTACCAAAAACATGGATATTTTAGCAAAACAACTTTATATTCAGTCTAAATCGTTAGATGAAATTGTTAAGTTAGCAGATAATAAAGAAAAACTATTGGCTGCAATACCAGCAATTCAACCCGTAAAAAAAGGAGATTTAAAACGAATGGCTTCTGGCTACGGATGGCGGACAGATCCATTCACAAAAGCCAGAAAAAAACATTATGGAATGGATTTTTCAGCTCCAATTGGCACGCCTGTTTATGCAACTGGTGATGGCATTGTAAAAAGGGTAGATCAACGAGCGTCAGGTTTTGGAAAACATATTGAAATAAATCACGGATTTGGTTATATTACGTTGTATGCACATTTAAGTAAATACAATGTTAGAAAGGGACAACGTGTAAAACGAGGAGATTTAATCGGGTTTGTAGGTACTACAGGACGATCACAAGGACCACATTTACATTATGAAGTTCATAAAAATGGCGTAAAAGTGAATCCAATTAATTATTATTACGGAAATTTATCTCCTCAAGAATTTATTGCCATGCAAAAAGCAGCTCAAATGGAAGGACAATCTTTAGACTAATGCATATAAATTTACCTGAAAAACGATATTATAAAATTGGTGAAGTAGCCAAAGCATTTAATGTAAATACTTCGCATATTCGATTTTGGGAAAAAGAATTTGACATTTTAAAACCAAAAAAGAATAAAAAAGGAAATCGATTATTTACACAGGTTGATGTTAAAAACCTTCAAATTATTTATCATTTAGTAAAAGAAAAAGGATTTACCTTAGAAGGAGCTAAAGCTAAAATGAAGGAAAAACCAAAAGCAATAAAAGATAATTTTGAAATTATTGATCGGTTAGAAAATATTAAATCAGAATTGATTAAAATAAAAAATAATTTAGCTTAAAGTAAGTTTAATCGTAACAAAAACTAATTTTAAGCTACCAATAAAATGAATTATTAACAATTAAATTATATTAAAAATGAAAAAGTGGCTAATACCTGTAATAATTATTGTAGTTATTGTATTTGGATTTTATCGATGGGGTGTAAATTTCAATAATACAGCGGTTAAATTAAATGAAAACATATCAGAAAGTTGGGGTAATGTAGAAACAGCTTACCAACGTAGAAGTGATTTAATTGGCAATTTGGTAAATACCGTTAAAGGAGCAGCAGATTTTGAAAAATCTACTTTAACAGCGGTAATTGAAGCACGTGCCAAAGCAACTTCTATAAATATTGATCCATCTAAAGTAACGCCACAACAATTGGCTAATTTTAATAAAGTACAAGGCGGATTAAGCGGTGCTTTAAAAAGTTTATTGGTAACGGTTGAACGTTATCCTGATTTAAAAGCGAATCAAAACTTTTTAAAATTACAAGATGAATTAACAAGTACAGAAAACCAGATATTAACAGCACGTACTCGTTTTAATGAAGCAACAAAACCCTATAATAATCATATTAAAACGTTTCCTAACACCTTATTAGCGGGCTTATTTCATTTTGAAAGTAAACCTTATTTTAATGCAGAAGCTGGAGCCGAAAAGGCACCAGATGTTAAATTTGATTTCAATAAAAAGAAAAACTAATGTCAAAAATTGAAGATTTTTTGTCTGCTGAGCAAGAACAATCTATTGTAAATGCAATAAAAATTGCTGAAAAAAATACTTCAGGTGAAATACGGGTTCATATTGAAAAAAACACAAAAAAACCTCCAATGGAAAGAGCAAAGGAGGTTTTTCAATTTTTAAAAATGGATCGAACTCATTTAAAAAATGGCGTTTTATTTTATTTAGCTGTTGAAAGCAAGCAATTTGCCATTATTGGCGATGAAGGAATTCATAAGTTTGTACCCAATAATTTTTGGGAAATTGTAAAAAACAAAGTACTTACTAATTTTGCTGAAAAAAACTATGCAAAAGGATTGGAAGAAGGAATTATTGAAGTAGGAAATCAATTAAAAGCTTATTTTCCTTATGAAAAAGATGATGTAAATGAATTACCAGATGAAATTTCAAAAGGATAAAACATTTTATGAAAAAAATAATTAAAGTTAGTCTTCCGCTTTTTATAGCCTTATTTGTAGTACAATTATCTTTTGGGCAATTTACTATTCCGCCTAAACCTAAATTACAAACTAGTGTTTATGATTATGCTAATTTATTGTCCAGTTCTCAAAAAACAGCATTAGAACAAAAACTTATTAAATATTCTGATTCAACTTCTACCCAAATCGTAATGATTACGGTTGAGACAATTAAAGGTGAAGATATAGGTATTTTAACTCCAAGATGGGCACAAAAATGGGGAATTGGTCAAGCTAAAGAAGATAACGGTGTTTTAGTATTATTAGCTAAAAATGAACATAAAATATGGATAGCTCCAGGTTATGGTGTTGAATATAAATTAACTGCGGGAACTACAGGAACTATTGTTAGAAACATTATTATTCCCGAATTTAAAAAAGGTGATTTTTATAGTGGACTAAACAAAGGGGCAGATGCTATTTTTCAGGTTTTAAATGGAACTTTTAAAAATAAAAATCCGAAAAAAAGCAAAAAATCTAATGGTGGGCCTCCAATATTTTTAATTATTATTTTATTCTTTTTTATTCTTTCCATCTTTTCTAACAATAATAAACGTGGTGGAAAAGGAGGTGGTGGAAAAAGAAATATAGCCGCAAATATTTTAACTGCAATTTTATTAAGTGGAGCAGGACGAGGTAATTTTGGAAGTGGAAGCTTTGGCGGAGGAAGTTCTGGTGGTGGCTTTGGAGGCGGTTTTGGTGGTGGCGGATTCTCTGGTGGTGGAGCTGGTGGTGGTTGGTAATTGTTAAAACTATTTGTAAATATAATTTCTTTTAAAAAGGTAAAATTTTATTTAATAATTTATCAAAAGAAGATAAATATTTTTTTCATACTAATACTTTTATTAATTGATTGTAGTGAAGCACAAAAACAGTACTTAAAAACGGATTTAACCCATTGTGCATTTTGATAAAATTTTGTCAATTCGAGTGAATTTTAGCCTTTTTAGGCTTAAAATTAGTATCGAGAATAGGTTTTTTATTTAAATACAGATGTTCTCAATACCGTTTTTTTATCAAAAATTATCCGCCTTGCCGTCAGGTAGGCTCAAACTGATGTAAAACAGTAAGTTTAAAGAGTCAAAATGCACAACAGATTTAATATTGCCAAACAAATAGAGAGATTAACCTATAACCTTGATGTTTTTAAAATAAATACTTTTTTAAAAATACTTTTCCTATATCACTAAATTATTCTTAAGTTTATATTCAAAATTAATAGTTAGTAACCTTTGTTATAGCGATTAATTATTCTTTAGTATAATTTTGTCAAAAAATTAAAAACATTATGAACGATATGCTTTTTTATGATAGGCTGCAATTTGCGTTTACTATCACATTCCACTACATATTTCCTCAATTAACAATGGGTTTATCTCTATTGATAGTTTATTTCAAGTGGAAATTTTTAAAAACTGATATTGAAAAGTATAACAATGCTGCTAAATTTTTTATGAAAATTTTTGCAATTAATTTCACCATGGGTGTAGTTACAGGTATTCCAATGGAATTTCAATTTGGCACCAATTGGGCAAAATTTTCTGAACTTACAGGTGGAATTATTGGGCAAACCTTAGCTATGGAAGGCGTACTTGCATTCTTTTTAGAATCTTCTTTTTTAGCATTGTTTATTTTTGGAGAAAAACTAATGGGACAGAAATTGCACTTTTTAACAGGCTTTTTGGTGTTTTTAGGTTCATGGTTAAGTGGCTGGTTTATTTTAGCTACAAATGCATGGATGCAGCACCCAGTTGGTTATGAAATTTTAGAAAATGGAAAATTTGTACTTCACAACTTTTTAGCAATTTTTAATAATCCATGGTTAATTCCAGCATATTTACACAATCAATCAGCTTCTTTGGTAACTTCATCATTTGTAGTTGCTAGTATTGGTGCTTTTTATATTCTAAGAAATAAGAATTTGGAATATGGTAAACTATTTTTGAAAACAGGAATAATATTTGGCTTAATAGCGGCTCTATTGGTTGCTTTTCCGACAGGAGATTGGAATGCTAAAAATGTAGTTAAATATCAACCAGCTTCTTTTGCTGCTATGGAAGGTGTTTTTAAAACAGAGCAAGGTGGTGCTGAAATTGTGCTTATTGGGCAACCTAATATGGTAGCTAAAAAATTAGACAATAAAATTGCAGTACCAGATGTTTTAAGCTTTTTAACCTATAAAGATTGGAATAAACAAATTAAAGGGATGGATCAATTTAAAAAAGAAGATTTACCCGATAATATTCCAGCACTTTATTATGCCTATCACATTATGGTTGGTTTAGGAACTATATTTATAGCCATCATGTTTTTGGCAGTTTTCTTTTTGTGGCGAAAAAAATTATTTACACTTAAACCTTTACTTTGGGTTATTATGTTTTTAGTTCCGTTTCCTTATATAGCAAATTTAACAGGTTGGTATGTAGCAGAATTAGGAAGACAACCGTATTTAGTTTATGGGTTGTTAAGAACCAGTGTTGGAATGTCTCCAACGGTTTCTTCAGGAAATACATTATTCACATTATTGGGATTTGTTGGTTTATATATGGTTTTAGGACTATTATTTTTAGTGCTAGTCGGCAAAACTATTCACCAAGGTCCAACCTCTAAAAAACTTTAAATTATGGAAATCTATTGGTATTTGATTATTGCAGTTGTTTTAGCTATATTTTTTGTTTTAGATGGTTACGACTTTGGTGTTGGTATTATACATTTATTTTTTGCAAAAAAGGAGAAAGATAAACTAGTAATTGCAAAGGCTGCAGGTTTATTTTGGGATTCTAATGAGGTTTGGCTTGTTGCTGGAGGAGGGATGTTATTTATGGCATTTCCTACATTATATGCTTCTGCTTTTAGTGGATTTTATTTGCCGCTAATAATGATATTATGGTTGATTATTTTTAGAGCAATTGGATTAGAATTTAGAAGTCAGTTTAACTATAATATTTGGACAATTTTTTGGGATAAAGCTTTTGGTGTTTCTAGTTTATTGCTAGCTTTATTTTTTGGTGTTGCTTTAGGAAATGTAGTTAGAGGTGTAAATTTAGGAGGTGTTGAAAATGGTATCTCTGCTTTTGAACCTCACTTTTTTTTCTTACCATTATGGGATAGTAGCTTTAGTCCTTTAACCATTCATCCAGGAGTTTTGGATTGGTTTACTATTGTAATTGGATTAATTTCAGTGGTAACATTAGCAATTCATGGAGCAACTTGGATTATTTTAAAAACAAACTCATCCATAAATAATAAACTTAAATCTGTAATTTTTAAGTTGACAATAGTACTTTTAATATTAACTATATTTTCATTATCCATTTGGCAAATAATACGACCAAATTCTTTCGCTAATTTTATAGATAAGCCGTATTTAATACTATTTCCTATTATATATTTTGTAGGATTATTTGGACTATTTTTTATAAAAAAATTAAAAAAGGATATTTATGCTTTTACGTTTTCAACATTAGTGATTTTAGGAGGAATAACATCTTCATTAGCTTCTTTATTTCCAGTTATTTTACCCTCTACAAATAACATAAACAAATCGTTAACAATTTATAATACGGCTGCTTCAAATTATGGTTTGTCTGTTGCTGTTGGTTGGGGAACAATTGGACTTATATTATTAGTTGTGTATTTTATAGTTCAAAAAAGAATTTTGACTGGTAAAATTGATGATATGGATTATGGAAATCACTAATTTTAATAATTATGCTTGAATCATTAATAGCCATTATTAGTGTTGTAATTGGAATTATTGGTGCTAACTTATTTGGGTTTATTTTTAAAAAATATTCATTTGGATTAATTGGGAATTCAATTGCAGGAGTATTTGGAAGTATATTTTTTATAAAATCTATTGGAAGGCTTGGCTTTGATCCTATCTCTATTGTTAAAAATGGAAGTATAAATTATAATTTATTGATTATTAATTTATTAGTTTCTTTATGTGGTGCAATTGTTGTATTGGTTTTATTAAAAATAATTTATGTTAAACTAAATAATAATAAAAAATAGTTTATAATTAAAAATAAAAAGAGGCTTTCTAAAAGTCTTGACTCGTCATCCTGAAGATGTCATACTGAGCGGCGTCGAAGTATTGTTTCAGAATCTCATCATACGAATAATCAATTACTATGAGAACCTGAAAGTAAATTCAGGTTGACGAATATTTCTCTTTTTAGAAAGCCTCTTTTTTGTTATTTTGATTTGTTTTGATAATTATTTTAAATCTTCTAAATAATCAGAAATAATTTCAGATATATCATCAATTTTAACTAATTTATAAGAAATATTTCCTTTTTTAAGTGTTTGTCTCATATGTTTTCCAATTGCTCTCACTAATAAAATATCAATATTTTTTAAAGGGATTAATAGTTCATCATGATTGTGTTCTTCATGGCTTCCATTATGTTCTGAAGTGTTGTGATGTTTTCCCTCACTTTTATCATGGTCGCCATGGCTGTGTGTATTTTTAATGTATGTTACGGATTGAATTTCTCCATTTTCAATGGTGAAAATCCCAAATTCAGTAGCTCTTCCCGTTCTTTTGGCGATAGACTTTCTATCGTTTGTTGGTATTGCAATTTTCATAATTTTAGTGTATTTAATTATTTTTTATAAGATTTTATCTTTTAAAATTACATTCCAGGAATTCTAAACATCCGTTTCATTTTACTTTGTTTGTAGTACCAACCCCAACCTTTTTTAAGCCAATGCCCAACAATTGGTAACGGAATCATAATTTCTTTTTTAGAGGTTCTAACCACAAATGCAGCACCATCACCACTATCCATTACACAAATAATATGTAGTTTTTCCCAATAGCTTTTTCGTTTTCCACTAGCAATAATCATATTATGAAAATTATAGGTACTAACATCGGCCATAACTTCAGCAATATGACCTTGTTTAGCCGCCCAAGGATGGTTTCTAATTGCGGCAGCATCGCCAATTACATAAATATTATCTTCATTTTCTACTCTACAAAGCTCATTAATTTTAACAAATCCAGTTTCATTTTGTGGCAAACTAGTTTCTTTAATAATTGGTAATCCGTCACCACCTGATATGTATAATGTTAAATCTGATTTTAATTTGGTTTCATCTGCAAATACAATTGCATCTTTAGTGAATTCTTTAATTTTTTTACCAAAATGTGTCTTTACATGATAGCGTTCAAAGAAACCTCCCATTTTTTGAAATGCTTTTTTACCCATGCGTTTTCCAGGTTCAGCCATTGGTGCAAAAAATGTGATGATAAATTTATCACGTAGTCCTTTGTTTTTAATGAAATGACTAATATTAAAAAGCAATTCAAAAGCTGGACCTCCACGCATAGTAGTTGCAGTTGGGTCGTTAGGATTACCACCAAAACCTACGGTTATATTTCCTGTTCCTTTTTCAACTAATTGATTTAGTTTATCTTTAATAATTGTAGCTTCATCAGGTTTGCCACAAATAGAATGCGTGTTTTCTAAACCTTTAATATGAACTTTGCTCATTCCTAATGCAATAAATAAATAATCGTATTTATGAGTGTTTTTATCAGTTATAATTTGCTGATTATTAGTATCAATTTTGGTTATCTTTTCAATGATAACGTTAAAACCGTGTTTTTTTTGAAGTTCAAATAAGTTCAGTTTAGTGTCCTCAAAACTTATTTTACTAACAGGTATCCAAATAGAAATAGGATAAATAAACATGTAATCTCGTTCAGAAATTAGGGTTACTTCGTAACCATATTTTCGTAGTTTTATAGCGGTTTCAATACCAGCAAAACCACCTCCTAATACCAATATTTTCATATTATGAATTTAAATTAATATCAAAAGTAATTGGTTAGCATTACATTATTTGTAAGATTAATTACAAAGCTGTGTAAACTGAATTACAGAAGGTTATAAATTAAATAAATGGTTTATTTTTTTCTAAAATAAATAGTAATAGGAACTCCTGTAAAATTAAATATTTCTCGCAATTTATTCTCAACAAAACGTTTGTAGGGTTCTTTTACATATTGTGGTAAGTTAGCAAAAAAAGCAAATTGAGGCGTTGGCGTTGGTAATTGTGTACAAAATTTAATTTTAACAAATTTACCTTTAATTGCTGGAGGTCCGTTTTGTTTAACAATATCTAGCATAGCATCATTTAACTTACTGGTAGGAATTCGTTTTTTTCTATTTTCAAAAACAGCTACAGCAGTTTCAATAGCTTTAAATACTCGTTGTTTAGTTAGTGCACTTATAAAAATGATTGGAACATCTGTAAATGGAGCAATTTCTCTTCTAATTTTAGCTTCATAATCACGCATGGTATTGGTTTCTTTTTCAATTAAGTCCCATTTGTTCACTAAAATTACTACACCTTTTCTGTTTTTTTCGGCTAGCCAAAATATGTTTTCATCTTGCCCTTCAAAATCACGTGTAGCATCAATAACTAAAATGGCTACATCGCAATTTTCAATAGCTCTAACAGCTCGCATTACGGAGTAAAATTCTAAATCTTCTTTAACTTTAGATTTTTTCCGAATTCCAGCAGTATCAATTAATTTAAAATCAAATCCAAATTGATTATATTTTGTATCGATAGAATCTCGTGTTGTACCAGCAATATCGGTAACAATATTTCTTTCTTCACCAATTAAAGCATTAATAAAAGATGATTTTCCTGCATTTGGTCTTCCTACAACTGCAAAACTTGGTAATTCATTTTCTTCAATAACTTCTTCTTTTAATTTTTCAGATAAAGCATCTAATAATTCTCCTGTTCCACTTCCGTTAATAGAGGAAATTGTAAAATAATCGCCTAAACCTAAATTATAAAATTCAACAGCATCTGCATCACGCTTTGAGTTATCAACTTTATTTACTGCTATTAGTACAGGTTTTTTAACTTTTCTTAAAATATTAGCCACCTCAGTATCCATAGGTGTAATGCCTTCTTCAACATCAACAACAAAAACAATAATATCGGATTCATCAATAGCCAATTGTACTTGCTTTCTAATTTCTTCTTCAAAAATATCATCTGATCCAATAACATAACCACCAGTATCAATTACTGAGAACTCTTTACCGTTCCAATCACTTTTTCCATAATGGCGATCTCTAGTAACTCCACTTACAGAATCTACAATGGCTTGTCTTCGTTTTATTAAACGATTAAACAAAGTAGATTTTCCTACATTTGGTCTTCCAACAATGGCTACAATATTACTCATGGTAATTTTTAAATTTTTGCAAAAATACATAATTTTAATTTGGAGTTTGCAGATTGTAAGTTCTTAATTTCAGGTTCATTAAAAAATAGTATATTTCCGTACTAAAAAATCAAAAAACGTGAGTACCCAAAAAAATAATGAAATTTTTTTGCGGCCTAGATTTAAAATGGATTTTAATGAAAGCCAGCAAAAAATAATTACAAAATTTAAAGAAAATTTAAACCAAAAAAACTGCAAGTATTGTAGTAAAATAATTGATGGACATATTATTATTGATGTGCCTGAAATAGAAAATCATTTTTGGTCGCCACAACTTAATATTGAAGTTGTTGAAGCTGATGAAAATAAAGCTATTGTAAAAGGATTATTTGGACCTAAGCCACAAGTTTGGACCTTGTTTATGTTTATTCATTTTGTAATGGCATTTGTTTTTATGGTGTTTGCTATTATGGCTTATGTACAGTGGAATTTAAAATCGGAATATTCGTTTGCATTAACAATGCTTTTTGTAGTTCCTGTTTTATGGTTTGTAATGTATTTTTTAGGACGATTAGGAAAGAAAAAAGGACATTCTCAAATGAATGAATTATATCAATTTATGATGAAAACTTTAGAAAAGAAGTAAAAAAATTAATCATTATATCCAAATCTACGAAGTTGACGTTTATCACTTCTCCAGTTTTTATTTACTTTAACATATAATTCCAGATGAATTTTTTTACCAAAAAATTGCTGTAAATCTTTACGAGCTTCTGTTCCTACGCGTTTTAATGCAGCACCTTTATGACCAATAATTATTCCTTTTTGAGTTTCGCGTTCTACCATAATTATAGAACGAATTTTGATAAGTTTATCCGTTTCAGAAAACTCTTCGGTTTCTACTTCTACGGAATAAGGAATTTCTTTTTTATAATGTAATAGAATTTTTTCACGAATAGCTTCGTTGATAAAAAACCGTTCAGGCTTATCGGTTAATTGATCTTTTGGATAAAAGGCAGGAGACTCTGGAAGGAGTTCTATTATTCTATTGAAGACAGCTTCAATATTAAATTTTTCAAGTGCAGATATTACAAATATTTCAGCATTAGATACTTTAGTTTTCCAGTATTCAATTTTTTCTTCAACTTGCTGTTGATTGGATTTATCAATTTTATTAATCACTAATAAAACAGGAATTTTAGCATGAGTTATTTTGTTGAAAAAGGATTCATCTTTAAGTTCTTTTTCACCAATTTCAACCATATAAATAAGAACATCGGCATCTTCAAAAGCAGATTTTACAAAACCCATCATAGAATTTTGAAGTTCGTAGGCGGGTTTTATAATTCCAGGAGTATCAGAAAATAAAATCTGAAAATCATCACCATTTACAATTCCTAATATACGATGACGAGTAGTTTGTGCTTTTGAGGTTATAATAGACAATCGCTCTCCAACAAAGGCATTCATTAAGGTAGATTTACCAACGTTTGGATTCCCAATAATATTAACAAAACCTGCTTTATGCTTCATTTTCAATGTTTAAGGCGGCAAAGGTACTCTTTAATCTTTTTAATTTATAAAAACTTGTAGGTTTTTTGAAAAATCGTTGTATCTTTGCCATCCAAATCGCGGGGTAGAGCAGTAGGTAGCTCGTCGGGCTCATAACCCGAAGGTCGCTGGTTCGAGTCCAGTCCCCGCTACTAAGTAGAATTGTTTTAAAATAGACGGTTTAGTTCACACTAAACCGTTTTTTTTATTATTTAAACAGTCTTAAAATATTGTCCGAGTAAATGTAGCACTCCAATACCAACTCATGTAAGTAAATGGCATATTCAAGCATACTTTGATGAGCTTTATATTAGGATAAATCGTTCTCAATTTAAAACCAGCATTTTTCATAAAACTATTCACAGAATGATAGAAAGTAAACCCATTTATCAAAATCAAATAAAATAGATAGTAAGCGTATAACTCAATTAATTTTTATGGAATTCCAATATTTCTGTTAACTCCATCAATTTTTGAAATATTTTTTATTTCATTAGGGGAGCCCCTCAAAAATATACATATGGTAATTCTCGTAGAAAGCTAGTTTTGTTAACATCAATTTATCAAGTATCCCATACTTATTTGGGCAATCAAATTGTTGCAATATAATTTTTAGATATTTATTGATTCCTTCCTTCTAAGCACTCGGTTGAAGGTTTGAATTCTTTTTAGATCACGAATAGATTACTGAGATACAGAAGATTATCTTATTTTTAGTGAAATTAGAAAAAGCAAAGTAACGTATAGTTTTTTATTGAAAATTTATTCTTTTTTATTTTGTGTCAAGCCAATTCTTCCAATTCCATTATTTTCTTTTAATAAAATTGATTTTTTTTTGGGAATAAATAACTTATGATTATCCCATTTTGGACTTTTAAATATGATATTATCTTTAGTTGCATTATTTGATGTTTTGATGTTTCCATTCATATAAACCAAACAATTTTTTATCATATTTGTGATTCCGTTTAAACTGATGAAATCTTTTATTTGATAACTGTTTTCAAATACTGAATTTGTAATTTTCACCTTATCTATTCCTTTAATTTTAATGGTATAACCCTTTTCTTTATTGTAAACATTACTAAATATACAATGGTCTACAATTAAATTTCCGCCACTTGTTAAAGGATTGATATTGTTTCTGTAATAATTTATGGCAAACTCATCAATATTTTTAAAAATAGTATTTTTTATAATGATGTTTTTTACATTAGTTTTTCCTGCTAAAGATTTTTCGTATGAAATATTTAATCCTCTGTAACAATTTTCAATGGTACTATTTAAAATACTTAAAGTATCAGCAAAAGCACCTTGGTATGCCTTAAAAACAGCACCATTTGAATTTGAAAAATTTTTAAAATTACAGTTTTTTACAAATACAGAATAACTATTAGGTTTTTGTTCATCAGGTGAAACAATTGCATATTTCACAGGGGATTTGTAGCCTCCATCAAATGAAATATTATCTAAATGAAGACTGCTATTTTCATTCATTCTAAAAAAGTATAAAAGTCCTTTTTCTAAGTCATTTGCAGATTTTAGAATTACTTTTGCAATTGTATCCAATGCTTTAATATGAATATTTCCATTTATTTTCATTGTTTTTTTGATAAAGTAAGTTCCAGAGCTCAAAATTAAAGAGCTATTATTTGAAGCTTTTTTTAAGGCCTTTTCTAAAGTTCTAATTCCAGGTTTTACATTAATTTCTGACGGATTCTGAACTTTTTCGATGATTTTTGAAATTATTGGAGTCCATGATGGTCCAGTTTTAGCAAGTATTGCAAGAGGTAATTTTTTATTATCCAAATTAAATGCGCCAGCAACAAAATCAATTCTTTCAGAATTGGTGCAATCATATTTTGGACTTACGCTTATTTTTTTTGAATTTTTTTTCATTTCATCATTTGAAATTGAAGGCATAGGAAGTCCTTTTAATAAATTCCAAACGATATTTATCTTAGTGAATTGTGCTGGATTTACTGATGAGTCTGAATCAACAATGTTTCCAATAAATTGAATTCCAGATATTGCATCTTGTTCTTCTAAAACTGAAGTGTTCGTTGTATTGGTAATTAAATTGTTAGCAAAAGTTGTATTAACCGCAGTTAAACTTTTTTCTGAGTCTTTACCAGCACCAAAAACCATGGGGCTGCAATTAATTAAAGTATTATTTTGAATAGTTACATTTTTAACTTGACTATATCTATTTAAAGGAGAATTTGGAACGCCATTCATAATCGTAATTGGCGATCTATAATTTTTCCCAACTACATTTATTAATACATTATTTTGAATTTTGTGGCCTTCATTTATAATGCGAATACCACCAACTTTTGGATTGTTATTACCAATAAAAACATTATTTTCAACCAATGCTCTATTGCCATGACGTAGGGTTAAAGTTCCTTCACTTTCAATAAATAAATTATTTTTATAAATATTATCACATGATTTATTTGAAATAATTTCAATTTCACCATTACAATTTTTAAACGTGTTAAATTCAACTGTTGTTTTTGATGATAAAAGTGAATTTGTACTTGTTCCAATCCTAATAGTTTCACTACCATTTTCACCTAAATTGGGTCTGTATCCAAAAAAATTATGATCAATTAAATGGTGATTTTCTGTGTTTTCCTGGCCTTTTAACCAAACAATAAGCGTAGTTCCAGCATTTGTTTTGCCCGTAAAATTGTTATGATCTACTCGGTTATTTTTCCCCCATAACTCAATCCAATGACTTTCTATTGATTTATCTTGTGGGTTGTAATTTGAGATGGTACAATTTGTTAGTCTGCAATTATAGGCAGCATTCTGCTTGTCTTTTTTAAATTCAATTACAGATTTTGATTTTGGAGTACCATTTTTAAACCAAAAACCTTGAACTTTAATATATTTTCCGGAAATTTTTATGCTGGAATTTCCAGTTAAAATGACTTTCCCTTCATTTTCAGCTTTAATTACAATTGAATCTAGCTTTGTTCCAATACCTTCAATTTTTAAGTGAACATCTTTCCAAACTCCATTCTTTAAAATAATTTGAGTACCTGGAGTTGCTACTTTGATAGCGTTATTAAATGCAGATACATTTTCAACAAGAATACGTTTATTTAAATAAGAAGTTTGAGCAATCAATTGAGAATAAATACTAATCAATACAGCAAATAAAATTATTTTTTTAGCAATCATTATTTATTAGATTAAATTATTTTTATTATTAATTTCCCATTTTTCAAATTCAACTAGTGTAGATTCGAGTGTTGGTGGATATAAACCTATAATTAACTTTCCTTGGTTAACTTGTTCTAAAACATAATTTTAAAAAATGGTCATTTCAGTACATTCATTTGCTACTTCATCTGTAATTTCCTGTGGAATTACCATTACACCATCATTATCACCTACAATCACATCATCAGGAAAAACGGCAACATCTCCACAACCAATTGGCACATTTATATCTAAAGCTTGATGTAGTGTTAAATTGGTTGGTGCACTAAGTTTTTGATGATATGAAGGAAAATCTAAATTTGCTATATTGGAGGAATCTCTAAAACCACCATCGGTTACAATTCCAGTTGCTCCACGTTTCATTAAACGAGTTACTAATATATCACCACCAGAAGCAGCTCTTGCGTTTTTACGACTATCAATTACCAAAATCGATCCATGTGGACAAGTTTCAATGGCTTCCCTTTGTGGATGTTGAGGGTATCTGAAAATGGTAATAGGATTTAAATCTTCTCTAGCGGGAATATAACGTAGTGTAAATGCTTCTCCTACCATTGTTGGTCTACCTTTTTTTAAAGGGACAACATTCTGAATAAATTGATTTTTATAACCTTTTTTAAATAAGCAAGTCGCAATAGTGGGTGTACTTACTTTTTTTAGTTTTTCTGTAGTCGATTTTGCTAAAATGGTCATAGAATTTAGATGTGTTGATAATTAATCTGTTAAAAATTTGTTTGCGTTACAAATATACATATATTTGGTAAACCAATTTGGTAAACCAATTATAATTTTTAGAAAATGCGATTTTCATATGTAATATTCTCTCTCTTTTTAATTAGTTTAGGACTATTTTCGTCTTGTGAAAAGGATGCTAAAAAACTAAATAATCCTACAATTAATAGAGGGCTACAGCATCCTAGTTTAATTTTAACCAAACAAGGAGTTCAAGATATAAAGGCACAATTAGGTCATATACCAATATTTGATAAAACATTAGCCGTAACAAAAAAAGAAGTTGATGCCGAAATTTTAGCAGGAATAGACGTACCAATTCCTAAAGATTATTCAGGAGGATACACTCATGAACGTCATAAAAAAAATCACTTAATGATGCAAAAAGCTGGAGTTTTGTTTCAGTTATTGGGTGATGAAAAATATGCAGTTTATGTTAGAGATATGTTATTAGAGTATGCAAAAATGTATCCAACCTTGCCGCTTCACCCACAAACCAGATCGTATGCCCGTGGTAAATTATTTTGGCAATGTTTAAACGATGCCAATTGGTTAGTTTACACAAGTCAGGCTTATGACTGTATTTATGATTGGCTTTCAAAAGACGATAGGGACTTTTTAGAAAAAGATTTATTTAAACCTTTTGCAGATTTTATATCTATTGGAAATCCTCAATTTTTTAACCGTATTCATAACCATAGCACCTGGGGAAATGCTGCTGTTGGTATGATTGCTTTGGTTATGGATGATGACCGTTTATTAAATCGGGCATTGTACGGTATAAAGGATGATCATTTAAAAGAAGGAATGAAAGATAATGATGGTGGACTTATAAAAGTTAAAGGGGAAAAGGCAGGATTTTTAGCAAACATAGAAGAGCCTTTTTCACCTGATGGATATTATACTGAAGGGCCTTATTATCAACGTTATGCAATGTATCCTTTTCTAATTTTTGCTGAAGCTTTGCAAAATGTGAAACCAAATCTTGAAATTTTTAAATATAAAGATAGTGTTTTAATAAAAGCCGTGTCAACATTACTAAACCTATCGAATAAAAATGGAGATTTTTTCACTTTAAATGATGCTCAAAAAGGAATGTCATATTATTCAAAGTCAGTAGTTTCATCAGTAGATATTGCCTATAAATTTGGAGGAGAAGATCCAAAATTATTAGATATTGCAAATAAACAACAAGTGGTTACATTAGATGATGCCGGTTTGGCAGTAGCCAAAGGAATTGAAGAAGGTAAAACGAAACCTTTTATTAAAAAATCAGTGAATTTATCAGATGGGCCAGAAGGAAAACAAGGTGGTGTAGGTATATTAAGAAGTAATGATTTGGAGTTAGTCTTTAAATATACGGCACAAGGATTAAGTCACGGACATTATGATAAATTATCTTTTTCATTATTTAATAATAGCAATGAAGTTTTACAAGATTATGGTTTGGTGCGATTTGTAAATATTGAACAAAAAGGAGGTGGTAATTATTTAAAAGAAAACAAAACTTGGGCAAAACAAACAATTGCACATAACACCCTTGTTCAAAATGAATCGAGTCAATTTAAAGGAAAATATGAAATTGGTAGTAAACATCATTCTGATTTATTCTTTTTTGATGCAAAAAATAGCAGTATCAAAATTGTAAGTGCAAAAGAGGATAATGCTTATTCAGGTACTCAATTACATAGAACAATGGCAATTATTAATGATGATGAATTTGAAAAACCTTTTGTAATTGATGTGCTTCAAGTTCAATCAAAAACTAAAAATCAATACGATTTACCTTTTTATTATTTTGGTCAAATAATGGAAACAAATTTTGATTATAAAGTAAATTCAGAATTAAAACCATTAGGTGAAAAAGACGGTTATCAGTATTTATGGAAAATAGGAGAAGGGAAACCGACTTCTAATAATGTTAAATTTTCTTGGTTAAATCAAGGTGTATTTTATACATTGACAACAGTTGCTACTAAAAATGATAATTTAATATTCGCAAAAATTGGAGCAAATGATCCTCATTTCAATTTAAGAAATGATCCTGCATTTATTTTGAGAAGAAAGGATACACAAAACACCATTTTTGTTTCTGTTATTGAGCCCCATGGTAGTTATAGTCCGGTATCAGAATTGGCATTAAATTCAAAAAGCATTATTTCAAATTTAGAAGTTTTGACAAATACTCCAGAATTTGTTTCAATTAAAATTAAAACCGTAAATGGAAAATCAAAATTATTGATGTTGGCTAATGATGTTGTTTCAAAAACCAGTAAACACAAATTAAAACTGAACGACAAGGTTTACCAATGGATTGGATCTTATTATTACACAAATATTAATTAATAGAAATAACAATTATGAAAAGTTTTGGAGCAAGTAAAGAATTTTTATTAGACGAAAACCAAGAATGGGAAGTAGTAGGAGAAGGGGTTAAGCGTAAAATAATGGGCTATGATGATAAAATTATGCTTGTTAAAGTAAGTTTTGACGAAGGAGGTATTGGTTATGAACATGAACATTATCATTCACAAACTACATATGTAGCGAGTGGGGAGTTTGAATTTTCAATTGGTGGAGAAACTAAAATAGTAAAAGGTGGAGATTCTGTATATATTCCACCGAAGGTACTTCACGGAGCAACTTGCACAAAAGCGGGAATACTTATTGACGTTTTTAGTCCAATTAGAGAAGATTTTATGGAATAACTATATCTTTAGTTGTATAAAGATGAGATTATTATGTTAATTTTTTGTTAAGTAGATAATTTTTTTTATATTTGGTCAACCAGTTTGGTTTACCAGTTTGGTTTACCAAAAAATAATATTAATTCAAAAAACAAAAATTATTGAAAATTCACCTTAAAACTAGACACAAAAAAAAGGATAGTTGCACCTACCCTTTTTAGAAAAATTTACTCCACTTAGGAGGGAAGTAAAATGAACATGACATTTTGTACACCATGTTGTTAACTGCAAAAATAAGAATTTTAATTAATCTTTTTTAAAAGTAGTTGGTTTATAAAATGGAGAAACTTAAGATTAAAATCTGAACTATTATTAATATTTAAAAATGTATTACTCAAACTTAATTCTTATACAAAAAACATATTATGAATTTAAAATCTAAATTAACTATAATTGCAGTATTATTACTCAATTTATCTTTAATAGCACAAACTAGCTATCCTATAAAAGGTACGGTTTTGTCAGCAGCTGATAATTCTCCAGTTCCTGGGGTAAATGTTATTATAAAGGGATCTGCAAAAGGAACGACCTCCGATTTTGACGGTGTGTTTTCTTTAGACGTAAAAAAAGGAGATGTATTACAATTTTCTTTTTTAGGATTTGAAACCAAATCAATTACTATAAACAATCAAAAAAATCTAAATATAACATTAAAGGAGCAACAAAATGTTCTTGATGAAGTTGTTGTAATTGGATATGGAACATCAAAAAAATCTCATTTAACAGGATCTATTTCAAAAGTTGTAAATAAGAATATGGAGAATGAAGCTGTGCCACGTGTAGATGAAGCTCTTGTTGGTAGAGTTTCTGGTGTAAACATTCAAAACACAGATGGTTCAGCAGGTGCTGCACCAACAATTACAATTCGTGGACCTGGTTCAATTACGGGTAATTCTACACCTTTAATTGTTGTAGATGGATTGGTGGTAGATGGTGATTACCTGGGATCATTAGATATGAATGATGTGCAATCTTTTGAAATATTAAAAGATGCTGCATCTACTTCTATTTATGGTTCTCGTGGTGCAAATGGTATTATAATGATTTCTACCAAAAGTGGGAAAGAAGGTGAAACTAAATTTAGTTTTAATTCTTATACTGGATATAAAGAAGGAAGACATAGTGATGCTTATACCTTTTCTGTAGCTAAAACTGCCGCTGAAGAATTAGCAGCAACAGGTGCAATATCAGACAAAACTAAATACAAACAGTTATTAGGGGATAATACAAACTGGCAAGATGTAATCTTTAATGGAGGAATTATTTCTAGTTACTCATTTGCAGCTAGAGGAGGAAGTAAAAGAACAAAATTCAGTACAGCCTTAAGTTATTTACATGACGAAGGTGTTTTGTTAACTGATGACTATAAAAAGTATAGTCTTAAATTAAAGGTTAATACAAAATTAAATGATAAATTTTCATTTGGTGTGAATTTAACTCCTTCTATAACAGACAGACGTCGTTTTGATGGTTCTACACACGATATTTTACGTCAGCCTTCCTGGTTGCCTGTCTATTTAGATGCACGTAATATTCAATTTGTAAATAGATTAAGAGATGGTGGTAAATATGCAAATGCTCAAATTGGCGACTATGCCATACAACGTATGTTTGACAACTATGATCTGGCTAATGGTGTGCCAGTTGCATCTGGGGGAACAAGTATTAGTAATACGTCCAATACCAATCCTGCTGCAAAAATTTTAGAACGTGATCGTACAGATAATAAATTTAAAATTTTTGGAAGTGCTTATGGAAAATATAACATTAATGACGATTTAAATATTAAAATAACAGCTGGTGGAGATGTCCAATATACTAAAAGACGTAGATGGCAAGGTGTACAGGCAAGTAGAAAAGGAGCTGCTGCTGCGCAATTAGATTTGTTTAATGAAAAACGAGTACATGGATCTCTAGACGGTTATTTTGCTTATGACAAAACCATAGGAAAACATACTATATCTGCTATTGCTGGTTTGGCTACTGAACGTTGGAAATTTAGTAATGATGCTATTTCAGGAAATGGTTATACATCCGATAAACTACAAACAATATCGGCAGCAACTAACATTATAAATTTTAGCTCTGAAGAATATGAAGAAGCGTTAGTTTCTATATTTGCAAGAGCTAATTATGCTTTTGATAATAAATATTTAGCTTCCGTTAGTTTCAGACGCGATGGTAGCTCAATTTTTGGTTCAAATTATAAATACGGAAATTTCCCTGCTTTTTCTGTTGGATGGATAGTTAGTAACGAAAGTTTTTTAAAAGAAAGTGAAGTTGTTAATAATTTAAAATTACGTATAAGTTATGGTTTTACAGGAAGCAACGCATTAGATACAGGTAGTAATCAAATAGATTTCTATCCTTCCTATTCCTTACTTGATCCTTCTACAGCTGTAATTAATGGTAATATAACTAATGGTTATAATCCGCTAAACATTGCAAATAAAGATTTACAATGGGAACGTTTAAGAGAAATTAACCCTGGTATAGACTTTGGTTTTGCAAATAATATCATTACAGGTTCATTAGATTATTATAATAGAACAAGTGATCAACTATTATTAAACAATCCAATATCGGCAACTACAGGTTTTACAGAAGCTTTAGTAAACCTTGGAAAGGTAAAAAATAGTGGTGTTGAATTAGAGTTACGTTCGCGCAACGTGTCAAAGGAGAACTTCTCTTGGAAAACAACTTTAATTGCATCTCATAATAAAAATGAATTACTAGATTTTGCAGATTCTAATGGTCAGATACAAAGTGTTGACTCAAAGAGAGCTGCTGAATGGATTAATCTTGAGGGCAACCCTATCTCATCATTTTACGGTTGGGTTGTAGATAAACAAATTCCTTTAGAGTATATATCCAATCCTTATCATCCAATTGGAGCTCAAGCTCAAGATGTTTATGTAAAAGATTTAAATGGTGATGGATTGATTGATGACAATGATAAAACCATATTAGGTAATCCATATCCAGATTTAGTGTGGAGTTTTTCTAATGATTTTAAAATTTACGATTTTGATATTTCTTTTATGTTTCAAGGTAGTCATGGTGCAGAGGTAAGAAATATGGCGGATCAATATATTTTCAATCAATTTAATTCTGCTCAAGATTTTATTTCTAGTACACCAAATCAAGGCTTTATTAAGCAAAAAATATTTACCAATTCTATCATACAAAATGCTTCTTATGTAGCATTAAGAAACGTAAATATTGGATATACATTACCAAGTAGCACAGCTGATAAACTTAACCTAACTAAATTTAGAGTTTATGTCTCAGGGCAAAATTTAATGTATCTCACGGCAAAAAATTATACCGGTTGGAATCCAGAATCTGTCTATCATAAATCTGGCACTCAGTTATCTACAACTTATGGATATCAAAGAGGAGGATCGCCTATACAACAAACAATTTCTGTAGGCTTAAATGTTGAATTTTAAAAAGAACAATTATGAAAAATATAATTAATAAACTAAAATTAAAAGATATAGTAATAGTAGGTCTCGTGTTTTTTACTTTAACATCTTGTCAGGATTATTTGAGCCCAGCACCAATTTCTGTGTTAAATTCTGCCACATTTTTTCAAAATGATTCAGATTTAGAAGGAGCACTGGTTAATATGTACGATGGTCTTCAGGGTGTTAACTCTACAAGAACTGGTGATAACCATGCTTTACAATATGAGTTTTACCTTACTGAAATGCGTAGTGATAATACCAGGACAAAAAGTAGTGAAGGAGAAGCTGCTCAATTTGAGAATTATGCTATTGAAGCAACAAATGGCATTGTTGCAGACTATTACACAAGTTTTTACAATGTAATATTTAGAGCCAATACCGTTTTAGCAAATTTAGACGTAGCATCAGATGAGAATAGAGCTAGGATTGAAGGAGAAGCAAAATTTGTTCGAGCCTATGCGTATTTTAATCTCGTCCGTTTGTATGGAGAGATTCCTTTAGTTACCTCTGTTATTTCAACTGAAGATACTGACGTTCAGTATACTAGAGCAGCAACATCTGAAGTTTATAGTTTAATTGAAAGCGATTTATTAGTAGCTGTAGGTAGTTTAGATAATGCTTATAAAACAAGAGCCTCAAAAGCGGCTGCACAAGCATTATTAGCTAAAGTATATTTAACTGAAGGGACTAACTATTTAGAAGCACAAACTTTATGTGAAGATGTTATGGGAAGTGGGTTTGCATTAGAACCTAATTTTAAAGATGTATTTTATAATGAATTAAACGATGAAATTATCTTTGCTATTGGATATGAAGGTGATTCACAAGATAGTGAAAATTTTTCTGCAGAATGGCTAAATGGTGTTGGTAGAACTAGTGGTGTAAATTATACAACTGAAGATGTGAGAAATGCTTTAGATAATTTAGGAGGTAATAGAACACCATATTCATATCGCCAAGATGTTGGACAGCCAACACAATATCAAGTAGTAAAATATTTACCAAATGGAGATGCTTCATTAGGTATTGCACCAACATCTACAGATCCAACTAAAGCAGGAAATGACTGGATAGTGTTACGTTATGCTGATGTGCTTTTAATGCATGTTGAAGCTATTATGGCTGGAGGTGCCTCTACAACGTCTCAAGCAGCAAGAGATTCATTTAATGCAATTCGGTTAAGAGCAGGTATGCCAACTATAGATGCTCCTGACCCAATTACTAAGCAAGAATTATTAGACGAAAGACGTGTTGAACTTGCATTTGAGGATCAAAGATTGTTTGATTTAATTCGATTTAATGAAGCTCAAAATGTGTTATCAGCATTTTCTACAGCAACAGGTGGAAGTTTTACAGCAACAGATTTGTTATTACCTATTCCACAAAGAGAAATTAACTTAAGTAAGGGTGTTTTAAAGCAAAACCCTGGTTACTAATATAAAACACATTAACAATGAAAAATCTAATCAAAAATAGTTTATGGGCTTTAGTTGCAATTGTAACTGTCCTAATGTTAAATAGCTGTATAAATGATGGCCAATTTGATCCAATAGAAGCTAATTCTATTCCTGATGCTACACCACCTTCTTCTAGTTTTGTATACAGTCAAGGTTCAGGTGATGTAGATGCATGGAAAATTTATACCTTTGCCAATACCTCAACTAGTGCAACAACTTATGCTTGGGATTTTGGAGATGGTAGTTCATCAACAGAAGTTGACCCTGTTCATACATTCTCAGGAGAGGGAAGTTATACGGTTACTTTGACTGCTTCAGATAAATTAGATGTAGTAAGTACAGATAGTCAAGTTATAGAAGTTGTTCAGCCACCGGTACCAGCAGCTTTATTACCAAATATTCTTGAGGCAGGCTTTGAAGATAATTCACTTCCTGATGGAACAGGAGATGGTAGAGATTCATGGAGGACAAGTTTAGGAGGTGTAATTCAAATTACTTCTAGTCCTGTAAATAGTGGTTCTCAAGCAGCTAAATTTCCATCTGCGGGAGATCGTGTAGCTTATCAAGAATTGAAATTATCTGCAAACACTGATTATATTTTAACGTATTATTATACAATGAAAACTAGTGGTACTGGATCATTAACCGTTAGTGTTTTAGGAGGTTCCATAACAGATTTAAGTCAAGTTGCAGGTGCAACCCTTGCTAATTATGTTGGAACTGATCAAACCGATGCAAATGCCTATGTTAGGGTAGATATTCCATTCAATACAGGAGCTAATGAGACGATAGCTATTTTAATTATAAATGAAGGTGTTGAGTGCAGAGTAGATGACTTTTCACTTGCTTTACCATAGTTGTAAAATGGTATAACTAGGAAGTGTGAATAACTTCCGATAAAACATATTTAGTATTAGTGTTTAGGATAATAAAGTAGAAAAGTGAAATGAGAAAAATTATAATTTGTTTGAATTATATAATTACAGTGACACTAATGCTCTTATTGAGCATTAGTGTAAGCTGTCAAGAAAATGTACCGAATAAGTCAGGAGGTGAGTATATTACGCCTGCTGATAACAATCAGGGAGGTAATTCAAGTGATTATAAATTACCCAAAATTGATTTAAGCCATTGGAAAGTTACGCTTCCTATAGGAAATCCAACAGAAGTGTATCCTCCAGAAATATTGGATTATGCAACCAATGAAACGTTAAAACCATTTATGTATAATGATTCTATTAATGGAGCCATTGTGTTTTATACCTATCCAGGAGCTACCACTTCTAATACTTCCTATTCAAGAACTGAATTAAGAGAGTTGATAGATCCAAATAATTTAAATGTAAATTGGACTTTTGCTCAAGGAGGTAATATAAAAGGAGTATTATCAATGGATGAGATTTCAATGGATGAGAATGGTGATTATAACAGAGCCATTATTATGCAAATTCATGGAAGATTGACCAATGCTCAGCGTGATTTGATAGGACAAAGTGATAACAATGCACCTCCAATGTTAAAAATTTATTGGGTAGATGGAAAAGTTAGGGTTAAAACAAAAGTTTTAAAAGATTTAAATACGAATGCTATTGATATTTTAAAAACTAATTCGTGGGGTGATGATGATGGTTATACTTTTCCAGAATATGTTGGGTTTGATAAATTCACCTTAGAAGTTAAAGTTTCAAAAGATAAAATGGAAGTGATTTTAAATGATAATGCATCTGTAGTATATGATGATATTAGCATTCAAAAATGGGGAGTTTTCGAAAATTATTTTAAAGCGGGAAATTATTTAGTCAGTAAAAATAAAGATTCATTTGCAAGAGTTAAATATTATTCTTTAGTTGTAACACATTAGAATTGATATTGTTGAGAATTGCTATAAATAGAGAAGTAAATTTACTATTTTAGATTTTCATAATTTTAGCAAAAAAATTTAGTTAACCATTATTTAAATATGAAGTTAGATTTAATAACAAAAAGCGACAATCTGGAAGTTCAAAATTTAATAATCTCCAAAATTAGAGATTTAATAAATTTTAAAAATTTGGAACCAGAAGACAAATTACCTTCGGAGAGAATGTTGTCTGAAAAATTTGAGGTAACTAGAAGTAATGTAAGGGAAGCTATTCAAAAACTTGAATATTATGGTTTGTTAAAATCAATTCCTCAAAGCGGAACTTTTGTTGCTAATATTGGAGTCATAGCTTTAAATGGTATGGTAGACGATATTTTAAGTTTACAAGATCCAAATTTTAAAGCATTAGTTGAAACTAGAATTTTGTTAGAATTAAAATCTGCTGGCTTAGCCGCTCTTCGTAGAAGTGAAAAAAACTTGGTACAAATGGAGTCTGCATTAAATGCTTATAAAGAAAAAGTTTTAAATGGTGAAAATGCAGTTCAAGAAGATTTATTATTTCATTTAGCAATTGCAAAAGCAAGTGGTAATAGCACTTTAAATAAATTGATGTTAATTATTACGCCAGGTATTATTACTAATTTTGATAAGTATCACGTTTGTGATAAAGACAGAGCATTATTGGGAATTGAGGAACATCAAGCCATTTTTGATGCTATTAAAAATCAAAATTCTAGTGATGCTAAAGAAAAATTAAAAATTCATTTTACAGAATTATATCAATATTGTTATAAAGAATAATTTTAAATAAAAATGAAGAGATTTTGTACAGATAATCTTCAAATAATGAATTTAATTAGGAGGGAACGTCACATATTAATATAGAATAAGTGCTATTAAAAAAATATTTTAATAACTTAATTCAATAAATTCAATATAATTTTAACTTAAGTATTTATCAAAAATAAAAATGAATATAAGATTGTATTGTTTAAAAGAATCTAAAAATAAAACAGTTAAACATGAAGATAAAAGGATTAAGGTGGGTAATTATTGGTTTAATAATGCTTATTACCATTATAAATTACCTTGATAGAGGTACGTTGAATTATATGTGGGTCGCTAATATTGAATATAAATTAGTAGATGATATTAATGTTAATCTAAATGAGAATCAGGCTCAGTTTATAGCTGAGGATAATACCTATCGTTTAGTTTCAAAGCGGGGAAAGGAAATTATTCAGAAACCTAAATTTATCACTTTTAAAGAAGATGGTAAAATTGCTGTTAATCGTGAAGGAATTGCTTATGAATTAGGTATTGTAGATAAAGATGCAAGCCCTGAAGTAGCTTCAAAACAAGCAAAGGAAGAGTTAGGTCTTATTACAATTTTCTTTATGATTGCCTATGGTTTTAGTCAACTTTTTTCTGGAAAATTATATGATAGAATAGGAACTCGTAAAGGTTTTGTAGTTTCAGTTTTCTTATGGGGTATTGCCGATTCTTTTACTTCACTAGCACAAGGAAAAGTATCTTTAACTGGATTTAGGATGATGCTTGGTTTAGGAGAAGCAGGTCCATGGCCTGGAGCCACAAAGAGTAATGCGGAATGGTTTCCACAAAAGGAACGTGCTTTTGCACAAGGTCTTTTTGGGGCTGCTGCATCTATTGGTTCTATATTAGCCCCAATAATTATTTTAATGTTATATATGGCAATTGGATGGAAACTTACTTTTGTTGTAATTGGTGGTTTAGGTCTTTTGTGGTTAATTCCATGGCTTATTATAAATAAGAAAGGTCCAAAAGATCACCCTTGGATTACTGATGAGGAACGAGAATATATTTTAAGTAAAAAGTCAGAATCTAATAATAATACTGAAGAAATTGAAGTTGGTAAAACATGGGGACAATTACTAGCTAATAAAAAGAATTATTCTGTAATATTAGGAAGATTTTTTCTTGATCCTATTTGGTGGATGTTTGTTACTTTTTTGCCAATGTATTTAGTGGAAGAATTCGGTTTAAACATTAAAGAATTAGCCTTTTCAGCATGGGTTCCTTATGTGGGAGCAATGATTGGAAGTGTTGCAGGTGGATGGTTTTCAGGATATTTAATTCGTAAAGGATCAACAGTTGATAAAGCTAGAAAAACAGCAATGGTCTTAGGGGGAGCAATTATAATTCCATCTATTATTGCAGCTGTTATGGTTCCAAATGCTCCTTTAGCAGTTATATTAATGGCTTTTGTTCTTGGAGGTTTCCAATTTACAATGACTAATATTCAAACATTACCTAGTGATTTACATGGCGGAAAATCAGTTGGATCATTAGCAGGTTTAGGTGGTGCATCTGCGGTATTGGGTACAATATTAGCAATTAAGTTTGCAGGCTATATCACAAGTTGGCCATTATTGTTTGGTTTGCTGGGTGCATTAGTTCCATTATCATTAATCTCTATATTTATGACAATAGGTAAAATTGAGAAGATAAAATAAAATTAAAAATTAATAAAATTTAGAAATATGAGTAATTTAAAAAGTAAAGTAGCAGTAATCACAGGAGCTACTGGCGGAATAGGTTTTGAAGTAGCAAAACGATTGGGTAAAGATGGATATACCGTAGTTTTAAACGGTATTGAGGATGAAGCAGGAGCTAAAAGAGTAGAAGAACTTACTGCAGAAGGAATTACTGCAGAATATTATGGATTTGATGTTACAAATGATGAAGCTGTAACTTCTAATATAAATACAATCGGGAAAAAGTATGGTAAAATTGACCTTCTTGTAAATAATGCAGGTGGATTAGGTGGTAGATCTCGATTTGAAGAAATGACAACTGAATTTTATAGATTTGTAATGGCTTTAAACCTTGATTCAGTATTTTTTGCATCAAGAGCTGCTATTCCTTTCCTTAAAAAAGGAGAAAATGCTTCCATAATTAATTACACATCGAATGCAGCTTGGAATGCTGGAGGACCGGGAGCTGGAATTTACGGAACATCTAAAGCAGGAGTTCATACTATAACAAGAGCTTTAGCAAAAGATTTAGCTGAATATGGAATTAGAGTAAATGCAGTATCTCCTGGTACAATTGATACTCCATTCCATGCTCAAATTAAATCAACCAAGCCAGAAGTTTTTGCTTCATGGAAGAATAATATTATGCTTGGAAGATTAGGGCAACCACAAGAAGTAGCTTCCGTTGTGTCATTTTTAGCTAGTAAAGATGCATCTTTTATAACAGCTGAAACTATTCAAATTGGGGGTGGACAAGCTTTAGGAATTTAAATTTATAGTTGATTTTAAATTTATAGTTAATTTGAAAATTGGTGTAGTTTTTCTATCACAATTAAAGAAATATTACAATTTAGAAGTCTTAACCTATATGAAAAAACTTATTTTTTTATTCATCACTTTAATAAATTTATCCAGTACTACATACAGTCAGGACGAGGAATATAAGCTTGTGAAATTCCCTGAAGGTTATCAGGCACAGATAAATGTTATTTATACCAAAGTTGACGGTTGGAATGGTCGCATGGATTTATATGCCAATCCGAAATCCGAAAAACCTACCCCAGTAGTCATAAATATTCATGGTGGTGGGTGGAATCATGGTGTCAAAGAATCTCAAACTGGTTATAGTTCATTTTTTAAAAATGGGTATGCTGTCGCCAATGTAGAATATCGTTTAGTTGACGTTGCTCCAGCTCCAGCAGCTATTGAAGATGTTCGCTGTGCTTTAATTTATATATACGCTCATGCTCAAGAATTAAATATTGATACTAAAAAAATTGTTATCATGGGTAGTTCCTCTGGTGGTCATTTAGCCCTTATGGCAGGACTACTGGCAAATGATAAAAGGTTTGATACTAACTGTACGTATAGTGGAGAAATCAATGTTGCTGCCATTATTGACAAATATGGGGTTACAGATTTAGTCCCATTAAATAAATGGGGATCAGCCAAACGATGGTTAGGTGATGGATTTGGAAATCTAGAATTTGTAAAATCTGTATCTCCTTTATACTATATAACAAAAAACAGCCCACCACTATTTATTGTTCATGGTGACTCTGATCCTATTGTTCCTTATTCTCAATCTTTGGAATTGGCTAAAAAAATGATATCCTTTGGTGTTAAAACAAAATTTATAACTGTTCCAAATGGTAAACATGGTAAATTTTCTGATAAAGAAAAACAAAAAGTAAATATCCAAATGTGGAATTTTTTGGACAATCTGGATTTTAAAAAAAATAATTAAAAATGAGTAAAGTAGTAACATTTGGAGAAATCATGTTAAGATTGTCTCCGCAAGGATTTTTAAGATTTTCACAAGCCAATAATTTTGATGTTGTTTATGGAGGTGGAGAATCCAATGTAGCCGTTTCTTTAGCAAATTATGGTATATCTGTAGATTTTGTAACCCGTTTGCCTAAAAATGATATAGGACAATGTGCGATGATGGAAATGCGTAAAAGAGGCGTGGGAATAGATAAAATTATTTGGGGTGGCGATAGATTAGGTATCTACTTTTTAGAAACAGGAGCTGTCAGTAGAGGTTCTAAAGTAGTTTATGACAGAGCATACTCAGCAATGTCAGAAATTAAATCTGGAATGATTAATTGGGAGGAAGTTTTTGATGGTGCTGAATGGTTTCATTGGACAGGAATTACACCTGCTATTTCTCAAGGTGCTGCTGATGTTTGTTTAGAAGCTGTAAAAGTGGCAAGCAAATTAGGATTGACCATTTCAACCGATTTAAATTACCGAGCCAAACTTTGGAAATTTTGTGATGCTGCACATCGTGAAGGAATTATGGCAGAATTGACTTCTTATTGTGATATTATTTTAGGAAATGAAGAAGATGCAGAAATGCACTTTGGAATTAAACCAGAAGGTATTAGTGTACAAACTGAAGGGCAAAATATAAAGGCAGAAGCTTTTTTATCTGTTTGTCAACAAATGATGGAAAAATTCCCAAGAGCTAAAAAAGTAATTACAACATTGCGTGGTTCTATTTCGGCCTCACATAATACTTGGGCTGGCGTTTTATACGATGGTAAAAAAATGCACAAAACACGTCAATACCAAATTACAGATATTGTAGATAGAGTTGGAGGTGGTGATAGTTTTATGGGAGGTTTAATTTATGGATTGTTAAAATATCCAGAAGATGACCAAAACGCATTGGACTTTGCAGTAGCAGCATCTTGTTTAAAACACACGATAAAAGGAGATGCAAATTTAGTAACTGTTGATGAAGTAAATAAATTAATGGGAGGAGACTCCTCAGGTCGAGTTGCTAGATAAATAATATAGATTATTAATTAAATTTAGATTGATGGAAAGTCGAGTTATTCATTTAGCTCAGCCTTCCTTCTTAAATAATGAAAAAATCAATTGCAATAATTTGTGGAGGTGGTCCAGCACCAGGAATTAATACGGTAATAAGTACACTTGCCAAAATATTTCTGAAAGATGGATATGACGTTTTAGGTGTTCATCATGGATATAAGGGGTTATTTTCTGAAAATTCATCTATAAAACACTTTGACTTTCAAAGTGCTGATCGTATTTTTAGTTTAGGAGGCTCTACGTTAACTATGAGTAGGTTCAAACCAAAAGATAGTGATTTTAAAGCTGATTTTTTCAAAAAAAATAATGTAAAATTATTGGTCACAATTGGAGGTGATGATACTGCGTCAACAGCGAATAGATTAACAAATTATCTTGTAGAAAATCATTTGGAGATAGCACATATTCACGTTCCAAAAACAATAGATAATGATTTACCTTTGCCTGATAGGAATCCAACTTTTGGATTTCATACTGCTAAAGATGAGGGCGTTAGAATTGGAAACACAGTATATAAAGATGCCAGAACCAGTGAAAATTGGTTTGTAATGTCTACAATGGGGAGGTCTGCGGGACATTTAGCTTTTGGAATAGCCTCGGCTTGTCATTTTCCTATGATGATAATTCCTGAAATGTTTAATAAAACAAAAATAACATTTGATAAAATTATCAATATAATTATTTCATCAATTATTAAAAATAAAATTAGTGGAATTGAGTATGGAGTTGCTTTGGTAAGCGAAGGTGTTTTTCATTTTATGGATGTAGATGAAATTAAAAATTCGGGAATTAATTTTACATTTGATGAACACGGACATCCTGAACTTGGAAATGTAAGTAAGTCTCATGTTTTTAATTATTTATTGCAATTAAAGTTAAAAGAAATTGGAATTGAAATAAAGTCTAGACCTGTTGAAGTAGGTTATGAGTTGAGATGCTGCAATCCAATAGCCTTCGATTTAACTTTGTGTACATTGTTAGGTATTGGTGTAAAAAAATTATTTGATCAAGGTTTAACAGGATGTATTGTTAGTGCAAATTCACGAGGAGATATTGCACCACTTTATTTGAGAGATTTTCAAGATGAATCTGGTAAGGTAAAACCTAGATTAGTTGAAATTGAATCTGATATGGCTCAATTATTTATAAATAACATGAGTTTTATAAAAGAAAAAGATTATAAAAAAGTAGAAAAATATATTAGTAATCCAGCACAATATGATTTAAAAAAGATATTAAACTGGAGTTAAATTTTAAAAGTTAATAATGGCACAATTTACAAGAATAGAGGTTGCAACAGCAATGAAAGAAACCGGACTAGTACCGTTGTTTTATCATCCAAATATTGAGGTAAGTAAAAAAGTTTTAAAAGCCTGTTATGATGGTGGTGCAAGGTTGATGGAGTTTACAGCTCGTGGTGATTTTGCTCATGAAGTGTTTGGTAAATTAAATAAATATGCAATAAAAGAATTACCAGACATGATAATGGGCGTTGGCTCTGTAACTGATGGGGCTGCAGCTTCAAGGTTTATAGCTTTAGGAGCTAATTTTATTGTTACACCAGTATTGAGAGAAGATATTGTAATTGTTTGTAACAGACGTAAGGTGCTTTGGTCTGCAGGATGTGGCTCATTATCTGAAATTGCAAAAGCTGAAGAAATGGGTTGCGAAATAGTCAAATTATTTCCTGGAGGAACTTATAGAGCCGATTTTGTTAAAGCAATAAAAGGACCACAACCTTGGACAAGTATTATGCCAACAGGAGGCGTGTCACCAACAAAAGAAAGTTTAGAATCTTGGTTTAATGCTGGCGTAACGTGTGTTGGGATGGGGTCAAAACTAATTTCTAAGAATACTGAAGGAAGTTTTGATTATAAAAAAATTAAAGAGCTTGTTAAAAAAGCTCTCAAAATAATAGATGCATTGAAATAATATTTAAAAGGTTGAGACATGATTGTTAACTTGAAAGTAAAAAAATTCAATATTAAGTTATCCAAAATCTTATGGATAATACTTTTTTTGTTTATTAGTTGTGGTGGCTATGAAGGTAATATTGTTCCATATCACGATCCAAATGGATCGAGTAGTTCAAATAATAATACACCTCAATATGCTAACATAGATTTTTCTCATTGGAAATTAACTTTACCAGTAGATAAAGACAATAATGGAAGTCCTGATAGTTATCAACCTAATCAACTTATTAATAATGGATACAGAACTTTAGTAGCTGTTCAACCTTTTATGTATGATGATACTATAGACGGTTCTATTGTTTTCTACACATATCCAGATGTTTCAACAACAAATAGTAGTTATTCTAGAACCGAATTAAGAGAACTTATTAATCCTAGTAATTCAAAAGAAAATTGGACGCTTAAGAACGGTGGTTCTATATCTGGTAGATTAAAAATGGTTGAGGTTTCTAAAAATTCTAATGGAAGTAGTTACAATCACCCTAAGGTTATTTTAATGCAAATACATGGTATTATTTCTCAAAATGATATGGATTTGCACAGTTTTACTTCCAACAATGCCCCGCCATTACTTAAAATGACTTGGATAGACGGTAATTTATGGGCTTACAAAAAATCTTTGATCAATGAAAACACAAATGGAGATAATTTGTTAGATGTCTCTAGTAACACTTGGTCTGATATTAAACATAACATGGGATATGTAGGATACGAAGCATTTGATTTACAAATTATTGCTTCTGCTGGTAAGCTCGAAGTTATCTTAAACGGAAACAACTCTTATACTTTTGAGGATGGAAGTCTAGCAAAATGGCCTTTTGAAAATTATTTTAAAGCAGGAAATTATTTGGGGTCAACTGATAAAGAAGCTTTTAGTAAATTAAAATATTACAAATTAACAGTAACACATTAAATAAATTAAGCAATTAAAACTTTATATTATGAAAACAAAATTATTTTTTATTGCATTAATTATTAGCTCGTTTGGGTATTCTCAAACGTTTGACAACATTCCAATGGGTACTGGAATTTATATAAATAAGCTTATTGCAAGCCCATCAGGTCCAGATTTAACTAACGAATATATTGAAATTAGAGGTACAGCAAATGCAGTTGTTCCTTCTGATTTGTATTTTATATCGATTGAAGGAGATGGAAGCAGTTCAAGTCGTGGAAAAGTTTCAGAAGCTATAAAATTAGGAGATGGCACAAGAACTTTTGGTGCTAATGGAATATTGGCTATTGTATGTAACTATACTGATAAAAATACCAACGTTGTTACAACGAACGCCTATTCATCTCTTATATCTTCTGATGCTACGGTTATCGTTATTGAGTTAACTGGTAATGATGTAACTGGTTCAAGCTCCTCTAATGTTTCTACTAAAACACCTGATATTGGTTATGATGGTAATTTAATTGATGCAACTGCAACCTATATGCTTATATCTGCTAGTTCAAATCCAAAAAGTGTTAGGATAGATGGAACTTCTGACGCTACTGATGCTGATGGTATTATTAATGCAACAGGAGACCACACATCATGGACTCTATATGATTCTATCACTTATATGGATGATGATTACGAAAATGGTGCAGAGTATGGATATGGTCAAATTGTTTATGCTCAACCAATAGTAGGTGGAGGTAGTCGATTCATTACAACAAGTGCAACTATTGTAGAATTTGCTACAACCTCAGACGCAAACTATATTTTAAGGCAAGGTACTAAAACTGGTTATACAGCTGATGATTGGATTGTTTCTGCAAACGGAAGTAATTCTAGTGTGCCAAATTGGGTGTTTAGTACTACTAGTACAAAAGTTTACCCAGATGCATTTGCGGGATGGGAAGGTATTAAAGATGTTTATGGAGCATTAAATCCAACAGCAGCAGCTCTTTATGTTGAAGATAATGTTTTAGCTTCAAAATTTAATATATACCCTAATCCAGCAAAAGGTTTTATAAATATTAAATCAAAAAATATAGATATAACTTCTGTAAAAGTATATAATTTGTTAGGGTCTAAAATTTTAGAAAAAAAAGTTTTGAGATCGAATAAATTAGATATTTCATCTCTTTCAAAAGGAATTTATATATTAAACGTGAAGGCAAATAATTCAAATTTTACTAAGAAAATTATTGTAGAATAGTATTAAATTAAAACTTTCAAAATTCATTAAAAATGTATAAAAAATTTATAATTCTTCTGGTTTTTATTACTTTTTTATCTTGTGGTAAAATCAATACAAATATCATTGAGGTACCGAATAATGAAGCTTTAAAAACGGCTATTTCTAATGCTAAACCAGGTGATGAAATTGTATTGTCTAATGGGGTTTGGAAGGATGTTCTAATTAAATTTAGAGGACATGGTACTAAAGAAAATCCAATTATTTTAAGAAGTGAAACTGAAGGAAAGGTTTTTATTGAAGGAAAATCTTATTTAAAATTAGCTGGTGAATATTTGCAAGTGAGAGGATTGTATTTTAAAAATGGATATTCACCTTCAAATACTATAATTCAATTTAAAATTAATGATAATGAAATTGCAAATCATTGTAAAATAAGCAATTGTGTTATTAAAAATTTCACACAACCAAGCAGAGCTACAAATGATCATTGGGTTGAATTTTGGGGGAGAAATAATACGTTAGAACACTGTTATATTGCAGGTAAATCAAGTGTTGGACCAACGGTTAGAGTGTATTTAAAGGGAAATAGAAACATCAATACTCATCATCAAATAATAAATAATTATTTTGGACCTCGTCCTAGAATGGGTGGCCCTCATGGCGAAACCATTCAAATTGGTGATAGTTATACTTCAATGACACCAGCTTATGTAAACATTGCTAATAATTATTTTGATAGTTGTAATGGTGAGGTTGAAGTGATTTCAAGCAAGTCAAACTTTAATGTTTTTAAACATAATGTGTTTTTCGAGTGTGAAGGTTCATTAGTTTTACGTCACGGAAATTATGCTACTATAGATGGTAACATTTTTATAGGAAATGATAATTCTCCTTTTATAGGAGGAATTAGAGTGATTAACACAGGACATTGGATAACCAATAACTATTTTTATAAATTAAAAGGGAATGAATTTAGAAGTGCTTTGGCAGTAATGAATGGAATTCCTAAATCACCTTTAAATAGATATAATCAAGTTACAGATGTTGTTGCTGCTTACAATACGTATGTTGATTGTAAAACACCGTGGCAATTTAGTGTTGGAGCAAACATAAGTAAAAAGGATGTTTTGCCTCTTTCTGAAATTAGATCAGCAAGACCTACTAGAATGATTGTTGCTAATAACTTGATTTATAATAGTCAGCCAGAAAAATATTTGATTAAAAATTACGATAAAGTTGATGGGGTTACTTTTAAAAATAATATTTTAAATTATAAAAACGAAAGTGAAGTTCAAAGTGATGGATTGATTACCAAAAAAATGGATTTTGAAAAGTTGAATGATTGGTTATTTACTCCAAAAGAAAATAAGTTTGAAACTTATAAAGGATTTGATTTTGAAACGATTAAAACCGATTTATTTGGAAAAGTCAGAAATCAAAAAGTTGGAATAGGAGCCTTTATTGTTCCTGTGGATAAAAATAAAATTACTATTGATAAAAATAAATATGGGGCAAGTTGGTTTTCAAATCAAAAAGAAGTCTTAGAACATACTATCATTAAAGTTGCAAATGAAAAAGAATTAGCAAATGAATTGGCGAATGCTAAACCCGGAAGTATTCTTGAAATTACTGCAAAAGCGATTACAATTTCATTGCCTTTAAAAGTTGATAAAGAAATTACCATAAAATCAGCTGATAAAGATCAAAAAGTTGAAATGACCTATACAGGAGCTAAAAATACAGCTGCATTTGAATTACTTCCAAATGGAAATTTAAATTTACAAGGTGTTATTTTAAAAGGGAAAAATATCCAAAATGCCTTTGCTACTTTAAAAAAATATATGTCAGTAGCTTATGATTTAAAAATAGAAGATTCTGAAATAAGCAATTTTAAAAGTGTATTAGAAGTTTCACAAGGTTCGTTTGCTGATACCATTGCGGTTAAAAATTCAATCATAAAAAATTGTATAAAAGGTTTTGAATTGGCTAAAGAAACGAATGATAAAGGCTTTTATAATGCAGAGTTTGTAATTATCACCAATTCAAAATTTGAAAATATTCAACAAAATGTTATTGACTATTACAGAGGTGGTTATGATGAATCTACCATTGGAGGTAATTTAATTTTGAAGAATAATGAATTTATAAAATGTGGTAAAAATGAAGCAAGTAAATTGCTAATTAAGAATCACGGTATTGTAAATGTGACCTTTGAGAATAATTCATTTATTAATAATCCAGTAAAATATATTGCTGTTTTATGGGGTGAAAAAGGGCAACTGCCAGTAGATAATAAAGTTGTAAATAGTGGAGAAATTAAGGTTGTAGAAACTATTAAGCAAAAATTGATGTATTAATAGGTTGATGAATTTATTTAAAATGAAATTATTAGTTGCCATATTTAGTTGTTTTTTAGTTAGTATTAGTATTGGTTTTTCTCAAGAAATAGCTGCTAATAAGGTTATTGAGGTCAATAAACTGGTTGATTATTTAAAGCCTTCTGTTAAAGAACAACTTTCAGTAAATGGAAAAATTTCAGAAGCTGTTTTAGCAAATTATTTTAGAACAAAATTTTCTGAACGATTTTTTTATGATTGGAAGGATGTACCTCAAAAATTTCAAAAGTATGAGGCTTTATATCCAGGAAAAAAAGAAGAACATACAGAAAGAGCTTTAGATTATTTGGGTAAATTTTCAGATCACCCAAGTTGGAAATTAGCTTGTAATTATTTAAATGGAGAGCCAATAAATGCGTATGCTATTCGTCATTTAGCAAGACAACATAAAATGGTTGATATTGCACTGTATTATTTTTATCAGCAAAAAAATGCTAGGTATATAAACTATTTTAAATCTCAAATGGCTTCTTTAAATGAAGCATTAGAAAACAATAAGTTTGAAAAACTTGAAGATGGTAATGGTATTTATGAATCATTTAGAGCTGGATATCGTGTTTTAAATTGGTTACAAATTCATAATTTGTTTTTAGGAGAAAAAGATTATTCTGATGGAGATCAATTAAAAACAATTGCAACTTTATTACAGCACGGAGCAAATTTATATCAAATAAATATGAAATATACACCTGGTAATCATCAAACTAGAGGTGTTTCAGCTTTGGCAATGATTTCTATGTTGTTTCGTGATTTTAAAGGAACTGATGTGTGGTATGAAAAAGCAATGGAAATTTTAAAAGATCATTTATCTAAGGAAATAAATCCTGATGGTTTTCAATTTGAGCGTTCAGTACATTATCATATAAGTGATATTGAAAATTATTTTTATGTCTATCAATTGGTAAAGCAATCTAAGTTAAAATTAGATGATGAATGGGGATCTAAATTGAAATCATTATTTACAACACTTGTGAAAATTGCGTATCCTGATAAATCAGCACCAGTTTTACAAGATGACACTGACAATCCGTGGGCTGAAAAAAATGATATTTCTGGTGCATTAACGTTGGGTTATTTATTATTTAATGATTCAGAAATGGGTTATTTTGCAAGTGAAAATGTATCTGCAAAAATGTATTGGTTTTTAAATAAATCGCAATTAGAATTATTAAATAACATAAAATCTGAAACACCTAAAATTCAGTCGGTTGCATTTAAAAGTACCAAATATTTTATTCAAAGAGAAGGTTGGAATTTGAATGATAAAATGATGGTAATATCAGCTGGAGTAGATAAAGATAAGCCAGATCATCAGCACGGAGATATATTAGGAGTACAAGCAATGGCAAATGGCAAGGTTATTTTGCCAAATTACCAAGTGAGATATTCTTTGAATGATTTGGAATTATTCAAAAATTCAAGGGTAAAAAATGTGGCTTTGGTGGATGATGAATTGTTGGGAAAAAATTATGTTTCTAATAAAGGAGGAAGTGGATTTGGTAACTTTAAATCGTTACCAGTACCAAAAGTAATTACTTGGCAAACAAATCCAAATTTTGATGTATTTGTAGGCAGTCATAATGGATTTGAAAATATTGGTGTGAAATATTCGCGACAAGTTATTTTTATTAAAGATGATTTTTGGATTGTAAAAGATAATTTTGTTTCAAGCAATAGTCATAATTACAAACAAGTTTGGCAAGGACATTATACTTTTGAAAATCAACCTAATTTATTGAGAGCTACTTTTGATGATGCCTCGGGTTGTGATATTTTTGAATTAAATGCGATTGACTCTGTTGATAGTAATGGAGCTAGAGGAAAGCAATGGTCAATTTTAACCAAACGTAATACTCATAATTTTAGTTTTATTACTATAATTTATCCATATGTAGGTTATGAAAACAGAATTAATGAAAATCAAGAAAATCCTGATTTAAAAGGTTGGAAAATTAATCAATCAAAATGGAATTCAACAGATTTAGGCTTTGCTTCCTTATCAAAAAATGAAGAAAACTACTTTTTTGGAATAACGAATATCAGTTATAAAAATGTAGAAATTAAATTTTCAAAGAGTACAGATATCTATCTTAATAAATCAAAAAATTTAATTGAAATTCAATTAATTGGTGATAAAAAAGTTGAAATTTCTATTGTTGGACTAACCAAGTTAAATTCAGTCAACAAAAAAAACTTGGATAGATTATATTTTAAAGTATAAAATAACTTGTTAAGTTAATACATTTACTCGGTTCTTTTGTATCTGCTAAAATTAAGCATAAAGTTTTAAACTAATTTAGTTTTTCAAGAAGTTAATGATATAAATGATTTGTAGGTTGAGCTTTTAGGATTCAACAGTTGATTTTTCTTTATCATTCTAGCTACTTAGTCAATCCTCAAAAAGCACTATTTCGGGTTAATTTAAGCCACATTTAAAATGGTTATGTTGCGAAATGATGTAGATTTTACTATCTTTATATAAATTTAGAGTATTATGGATTTACAATTAATGATTGAGGAATTAGCAGATCAAGATAAGAAAGATCTTCTAGTTATTTTAAAGAGG
>NZ_JAKIUR010000069.1 GCF_021647475.1 Lutibacter sp. | reverse complement strand
AAAAGAAAATTTGGAAAATCATATGAATATGTTGCAAAATAATAATGAAAGAGTAGCAAAATACTTTAAACATCCAAGTATAAAATATGCCGCTTAAATTAAATACCTATTTGTGCGAGGTTAATAACATTCATTTTACAAAATCAACTATAAAAAATAATAAAGAAAAGGCTGTTTTTGAAGAATATTTATCTTTTAATGCGGTTGATTATGCTACTATTATTAATAATCAAATGTTGATTGTAATTAATGCCTTTAATAAAAATACATATGTTCCAAAACGGTTGAAAAATAGAAAGTTGCCACTTGAAATATCTAAAAGTTATACAGATATTGATAGTGTTACAGTTAAGCTTCCTCCAAACTTTAAAATAGATTATTTACCACAAAAAGTTGAAATAAAAAACAACTTTGGAATGTATATGATGAATTTTGAAAAAGTAGATGAAACACATTATCTCTACTCAAGAAAACTAGAAATGATTAAAGGTCAATTTCCAAAAGAAATGTATGATGCCTATAGAAAATTTAGACAACAAATACGAAAATACGATAATACTAAAATAATTTTAACAAAATAGTTGATGAAAAAGATAATACTCACCATAATATTACTAGCTGTTAGTCAGTTAGTTATGTCTCAAAATTATAAAGTAGGCAAGGTGTCTAAAGAAGAATTACAAGAAAAAGCATATCCGTTGGATTCTTCCGCAAATGCAGCTTATTTATACAAGAAAAGGAAAACTTATTTTAAATATGTTCAGAAAGAAGGCTTTAAAATAATTACAGAAGTTCAGGAAAGAATTAAAATATATAATCACGAAGGTTATAATTGGGCAACTAAAGTAATTAGTTATTACAATCCCCCAATGAAATCAGAAAAAGTGACTATTTCAAATGCAAAAACGTTTACCTTAAAAAACGGAAAAATTGAGACTTTCAAATTAAAAAAATCAGCTATTTTTGATGAGAAAGAAAATAAATATTGGTCAAATAAAAAATTCACCATGCCAAATATTAGCGATGGCTGTGTGATAGAATGGACCTATAGAATTACTTCTCCATACAGAGATATAAGAAATGTAGAACTTCAATCAGAGATTCCTATAAAAAAAATTAGTTGTAAAATTGAAATTCCAGAGTATTATATGTATAGCATTAGGGAAACAGGCTTTCTTGATATTCCTTTACAAAAAGTGGAAAAGAGTTCGTATATAGAGCTGCAATCTAAAAATAGAAGTACTAAAAATCATGTTACTGGAACGTCTTTTTCTAAAGATAGAATAAATCTTTTTTTAAATATTTCAACAATCAATAAAAATAATATTCCAGCATTATTAGACGAACCTTTTGTTGATAATATAAATAATTATAAATCAGCAATTCATTATGAGCTAGCCACCTTAAAATGGCCAAATGAAATACTTAAAAACTATACTCAAACCTGGGATGATGTTGCTAAAACCATTGCTAGAAGTAGTGAATTTGGTGGGGAACTTAAAAAAACATCTTATTTTAAAGAAGATTTAATAGCTCTAAGAAATAAATTTAGCAATAAAAATGAGTTGATGTTAGCCATTTTTGAATTTGTTAAACATAAAGTAAAGTGGAATAACACCTACGGTAAATATAGTTATAAAGGAGTACGATATGCCTATAAAAAAGGAGAGGGAAGTGTGGCTGATATCAACTTAATTCTTGTTGCAATGCTTAGAGCTGCTAATATAAATGCAAACCCAATTATATTAAGTACTCGTTCCCACGGCGTTCCAATTTTCCCTACTCTGAACAGATTTAATTATGTAATTGCATGTGTTGAGACTGAAAATAATGTAGTGCTTTTTGATGCCACAGAAGAAAATAGCACACCAAATGTACTGCCATTGAGAGATTTAAATTGGAAAGGAAGAATTATAAGAGAAAATGAAAGTTCTACTTGGGTAAATTTAATACCAAAACCTGCTGATTTAAATGCTAATACACAAATAACTATAAATGAAGATGGTGAAATGCAAGGAATGAAAAGAACTCAATATAAAAATTATGAGGCATTGAAATTTAGAAATAAATATAGAAAAGTGAAGGATGAAGATGTTATCGGTAAAATTGAAGAAGATTATGGAAATATTGAAATTTCAGACTTTAGAATTGTAAACAAAAACAATATTTATAAGCCAGTAATTGTAATGTATAAATTTTATTCGGAGGAAGGAGTTGATATTATTGGTAACAAAATGTATTTTTCACCATTGTTTTTTATGGCAGAAACCAAAAATCCGTTTAAATTGGAAAAAAGAGATTATCCAATTGATTTTGGAATGCCTAATAGTAATAAAAAAATTGTAAGTATAGTTATACCAAGTGATTATGTTGTGGAATCCATTCCAAAAAGTTTTGCAATTGGCCTTCCTGATAATTTAGGTGTTTTTAAATTTTCAGTTACACAAGTAGGTAATAAAATTAATATTATATCATTATTAAAAATTAATTCATCTGTTATTTCAGCAACGTATTATGCTCAGTTAAAGGAATTCTTTAAACAGAGGATAGCTAAAAATACAGAAAAGGTTGTTCTAATAAAAGCATAATATTTTGTTAAAATAAAGTCTTTCAAACACTTAATTATTTTTGGTTAAGCGTTTTTTTGTATCATTGTCTATACTAAAAAAATTAAAATTTAATTTATGAAATCACTATTTTTAAAATCAATCACGGCTATTTTTTTATTGCTATGCTCTGTTTCTATCTACGCTCAATCAAGTTTTCAATTTAAAATAGATTCAAAAAATTCCATTATTCATTGGAAAGGTTTTAAACCAATGGGGTCACAATCAGGAACCATAAAATTATTAAGTGGAATTGTTGAGGTTGAAAATGATATAATAATAGAAGGAAATTTTGTGGCTGATATGAACACTATTACTGATAATGGTGGAAGTGCAAAATTAGAAAAACATTTAAAATCAGTTGATTTTTTTAACACTAAAATATATCCAATATCTAAATTCAATATAAAGACCATCGAAAATATTGAAGGAAAAACCTACTTAGTAGGAGATTTAACAATAAAGAATATAACTAAACAAATAACCATACCAGCTACTATATTAATTAATCAGAATACGGTTAAAATTACTACAGAAACGTTTAAAATTGATAGAACTGATTTTAATGTGAAATATAAATCAAAATCCTTTTTTAATAATTTAAAAGATTCCTTTATTCGTGATAAATTTGATTTACAAATAACAATTATAGCCAAAAATTAAGCATTGTAATTGAAATTAAGTAATATTTAATACGCCAGTACTTTTAGTTGCCGATAATACAAAAGTACTTTGAACATTTGAAACAGAGTCTAAAACAGATAATTTATTTTTTAAAAATAACTGATAGCTTTTCATGTCTTTAACAATTACTTTTAATAAGTAATCATAATTGCCCGCTACGTGAAAACATTCCATAACTTCATCTATTTTTAAAACAGCATTCTCAAATTTAATTATTAACTTTTTAGAATGAACCTGTAACGTTACTTGGCAAAAAACTTCAATGGTAAATCCAATTTTTGTTTTATCTATTATAGCAACGTACTTTTCAATAACTCCTAATTTTTCTAAACGTTTTATACGTTCATAGGTTGGCGTTTGTGTTAATCCAACTTTTAAAGCAATTTCTTTAATATTTGCTTTTGAATTTAATTGTAAGATATTTAAAATGGTTAAGTCTATGTGGTCTAAGGAAATCATAAATAGAAAATTTTTCTAAAAATATAAATTATTTTGATTAATTATAGAAAAAAAATCTTTAAATGATTGATAATATAGAAAATAACACCAAAATAACAATTTTATTCAGTTTAATAATTTGTAATATTGTAAATTTATAATAAAAACAATTCGTATTATGAGCAATAAACCAGCCGATAAAATACAAGATTTACAGTATTTTGGAGAATTTGGAGGTGTAAATCCTTCCATTTCAGATTCAGCAACCTATACCTTTTTGCATGCAAAAACCATGCTTGATACTTTTGAAGGTCACGCAGAAGGTTGTTATTTATATTCACGTCATTCTAGCCCAAGTAATTTATATTTAGGAGAAGCTTTGGCAGCTATGGAACACACGGAAACAGCAAATGTTGCAGCTTCTGGTATGGGTGCTATTACTTCAGTGTTGTTACAAATTTGTGGGGCAGGAGATCATATTGTTTCAAGTAGAACAATCTATGGTGGCTCTTATGCTTTTATGAAAAATTTTGCACCAAAACTTAATATTACTACCTCTTTTGTTGATATAACTTCTTTGGAAAGTGTGGAAGCCGCAATAACTAAAAACACAAAAATAATTTATTGCGAGTTAGAAAGTAATCCATTATTAGAAATTGCAAATATTCCAGAGTTATCAAAAATTGCTAAAAAACACAATGTTAAGTTAGTGGTGGATAATACGTTTACGCCTTTAATTTTTACGCCTAAAAACTTAGGAGCAGATGTAACTATACATAGTTTAACTAAATTTATAAATGGCACAAATGATACGGTTGGAGGTGTAGTTTGCGGTACACAAGAATTTATTAATGATTTGCGAAGTGTACAGGACGGTGCTGCTATGTTGTTAGGTCCAGTTATGGATAGCTTACGTGCGGCTAGTGTACTTAAAAACTTAAGAACATTACATATTAGAATGAAAAAGCACAGTGAAAATGCACTCTATTTAGCAGATCATTTTGAAAAAGATGGATTAAAAGTGGTATATCCAGGATTAAAAAGTCATAAAGATCACGAGCTTTTTAAAACGATGAATAATAAAGAATATGGTTTTGGCGGAATTATGACTATTGATGTCGGAACTATTGAAAAAGCTAATGAATTAATGGAATTAATGCAAAACGAAAATTTAGGCTATTTGGCAGTTAGTTTAGGCTTTTATAAAACTTTGTTTAGTGCTTCTGGAACAAGTACTTCTTCTGAAATACCTACTGAAGAACAAGTTAAAATGGGACTTTCAAATGGAATTGTTCGTTTTTCTATTGGTTTGGATAATGATATTGAACGCACTTACCAATCTATGAGAAATTGTATGGAAAAAGTTGGTGTTTTAAATACAAAACAAGAAAGTGTTTTATAAATAAAAAGTAAATATTTAGTGTTAAACCTTACTCATTTTGAGTAAGGTTTTTTTTTGCATAACCTTCTAAATTTATGTATCATTACATTTCTAAATTAAAACGATGCCAAAAAACGATAATATTTCAGAATTTAAAGCAGGTGGTGTAACCATTATTGAAAATAAGGAATTAAATATTTGGAAAGCGGTGTTGCCAGTTGTTGTTTTGGTTGCTTTATTGGCATATAATGTTTTTGTATATGGAGATGATGCTTTAAGCGGAAGTAATCAGTTTATTTTATTAATGGGTGCCGCAGTAGCAGCTATCGTTGGCTTTGCTAATAAAGTCCCTTATAAATTAATGATGGATGAAGTTGCTGAAAATGTAAAATCAACAACAAGTGCTATTTTAATATTGTTAATGGTTGGTGCTTTAGCGGGTACTTGGCTTATTAGTGGTATAATTCCTACTATGATTTATTATGGATTACAAATATTAAATCCAACTATATTTTTAGCTGCATCACTTATAATTTGTTGTATTGTATCTATAGCAACAGGGAGTTCTTGGACCACCTCAGCAACTGTTGGAATTGCACTTATGGGAATAGGAAATGCATTAGGTGTTCCTGCTGGAATGACTGCTGGTGCCGTGCTGTCTGGTGCTTATTTTGGAGATAAAATGTCACCACTATCAGATACCACTAATCTTGCTCCTGCAATGGCTGGTGGAGATCTATTTGAACATATAAAATATATGACTATTACCACGGTTCCAACAATTACAATTACCTTAGTTGTTTTTATCATTTTAGGTTTTAATATTCATACAGTTGGCACTGCAAATACGGATGAAATGTTGGCAGGAATTAAATCTTCATTTCATGTTACTCCTTGGCTTTTTGTGGTTCCTTTAGTGGTTATTGCTTTAATCATTAAGAAAACATCTCCGTTAATTGCATTAATTATAGGAACTTTATTAGGTGGTTTATTTGCCATTGTTTTTCAAAGTGCCATTATCTGGAGTCAAGGTTTGCGATATGAAGTCACAAAAATTCCTGAAGAGTTTTCTCATTTAGTAGCTTGGGATGATGTTTCAAATAATAATTATCAAACTCCGGGAACCTACAAATTAGTATCAAAAAACGAGCATATAACCATACAAAATCCAATTGTTTTTGAATTGCCAAGTGCTAACAGAAAAGTAAATCAGATTTTTGAAGGAAATACCACTATTTTAAAAGATGGAAAAGCTGTAGGAACATTAAATTTAACTGCTAAACCAACTTCCTTTTTTACCACGGCATATTTTGCAGTAATGAATGCGATGACGGTTGAAACCGATATTGCTACTAAAAATGAAAAACTAAACGATTTATTTTCAGCAAAAGGAATGAGCGGAATGCTAGGTACTATTTGGCTTATTTTGTGTGCAATGACTTTTGGTGGCGTTATGGATGCCATTGGAGCCTTGGCTAAAATTAGTAGTTCTATCTTAAATTTATTTGATTCAGTTTTTGGACTTTTTGCAAGTACCGTATTTAGTTGTATTACTTTAAATGCAACGGCTTCTGATCAATATTTGGCAATTGTTGTACCTGGTAAAATGTACGCTAAAGCATTTAAAGATAAAGGATTAGCACCAGAAAATTTAAGTAGAACCTTGGAAGATGCTGGGACCGTAACTTCGGCATTGGTTCCTTGGAATACAGGTGGAGCTTATCAGTCTGGAGTACTAGGCGTTAGTGTTCATGAATATTTTGTATATGCAATATTTAACTGGTTAAGCCCAATTATGACTTTATTATTTGCGGCTTTTAAAATAAAAATTAAAAAACTGGTAACTAAATAGCAAGAGGTTAATGAAAGTTTTTCTGATTGTCTATAATCTAACATAACATACGTCACCCTGGACTTGTTTCAGGGTCGCATTCAATAAAAATACTAATTATCAAATGTTGATGAGATGCTGAAACGAGCTTGCCTTGCCGACAGGCAGGTTCAGCATGACGTTGTTATTTACTATTACTAACTATGGTTAATCAGAATCTTTCATATAAAAATTGAAATGTCATTGCGAAAATTATAAACTTTTATGTATAATCTGAAGTAATCTCATAAAAGAGTTATAATCATTAAATAAAGAAATTCCAAACCAAACCAAATCGAACGGTTAAGTCTCTATAAGGATAATTTGGTGCAGCAAAATAGTTTCTTCCAGAAAAACCTGCACTAAAATTTTCAACTTTTAAAAATAGTCGAGTTCTTTTAATTTGAGCATTTACAAAAAAATCGAGTATAGGATAATTTCCAATTTCTGAATTATTTTGTAAAACAAATTCATTTAATAATGGATTAAAAGCGTTTGCTTTAAATGCTGAAAAATATTTAAAAGTAACACCTGTTTGTAAATACATAGGTTTTCCTTTAAATACATAAGAAGAAAAATAAAGAGAGTTTCGAGTTATAATTTCTGGAACTCTAAAAAAATTAAAACCATCTAATACTTTTTGATATAATACGGTATTTGCTAAGGTAAATTTTTTATAATGAAGTGATTTTTCAGCTTTCACTCTAAAATAATTTAAAGTATTAGAAGTTTGTGTAGGTTTTGAATTTTCATCAAAGTAAGTGTAATTATTTACAGAATTATAACTGGCTTTAGCCGTTCCCCATTTTGGTGAATTTATTTGAAAACCTATTGATGTATATTTTTCATTATTAAAATTAGTTCTCCAATTGTAATTTATATAATCACTTTGGTATAGTTGTTTATTAAAATCTGGGGCTTTTGAAGTGAATTTTGCAAATGCTTCAATATTTAAAATACTATCTTTTTTAAAAGAAGCCGATGCGTATAATGAGCTTCCGGTAATAGTTCCTGTTATAAAAGTTGAACCTTTTGCTTTAAGAAAAATTTCACCAAAATGTGTATTCCAATCTGCATTTACAGCAATTGCATTTCCTTTTAAATGATCTGGAATAGTAGTGTTGTTTAAATATAAAATACTATTATAGTGATAGTTATAATTAAAATTAGAAATACCAGTTTTTAATGTTCCTAAATAAGGTGTAGTAAATAGTGCATACAATTCACTAATTGATTTTTGATAGGAGGTATGATCCACAATTGGACTAGCAAAAGCACTACCAAAAACTAAAGTTGAATCGGTTTGATTAAAACGGTAGTGTTTGGTTTCGTATAAAAATGAAGAACCAATTTTTAAACTGGTTTCCAGTTTTGCTTTTACAGCTAGAGTGTCTTTTGTTATAATTTTGGCAAATTCTTTTGGCAAGGAATCTATCTTTTTATTTACTTTTATAGTAATGGAATTCTTATTTTGATTTTGAGTGCTAATTTTGGGTAAGGAATCCATCTTTTTGATTTTTATGGAATCTAGTTTTGCCATCAATCTTTCTTTACGTTTTAAATTAGTAGCTATTAAGGCTTCTTTATTTAAAGCAGGTTTGCTATTCCTTTTTACTTTTTTTACAACTTCTTTTTTATTAGTAAATAACGTGTAAGATTGGTCAAAATAATAGCGTTTTCCTTCAAATAAACTTGTGGCATTGGCATAGTTAACATCTAATCGTTCTCTTTTTATATAATTGGTGTCGTTACTTTCAAAAAATAAAACAGATTGATCAGTTAATCCACCATTTTCTTGATTAGAAAAATCATAGGAGTAAAAATGTCCTTTAAGAAAATAACGTTTATTTTTAGTGTGATAGTTAAAAGAAGTTCTAAAATTTCCGTGACTTGCTAAGGTATTACGGTATCTTCCTAATGACCGCAGTCCTTTGTATGCAATTGAAATATTAAATTGTTTTGAGGTGTTTAATGTCAAAAAAGCATCTAAAAGTTGACCTTGTTGCATGCCTGTTCTGTACATTAATTCAGAAGTAGGCGTTGGCACGTAATAATAGTTAATATCATTTAAAGTGTAATAGTTGAATTGTTTTGCTGAAAAGCCAATAGTTGGTATAATGTTTTCATTTTCAAATGAATAGGCTAAAGTTGTATAAGTTTCTCCTTGATTATGAAACGGTAATAATTCAAAATCATCTTTACGGATAAAATTGAATTTGTAATCTTTTTTTATGGTTAAAGTAGTATCAACAATAGTAGTATCATTGTTAATATCAATTATTTTATAATCTTTATAATTAGTTTTTCCACTTAATTTAATTTTAACTTCTTTATTAAATGAAGTGCTGTCTTTTGAAAACAATCCGTTATTACGAGTTCGTTTTACAAATTGTGCTTGTAACGTTGTAAAAGCAAAAATTCCAAAAAAGAAAACTAAAATTATTTTTTTCATATAATTCATTAAGTCGCAAAGGTAAAATATTTGAACGAATTGAACCAACGTATATTTTGTGGTTTAGTTAAATAAAAATTTAGAGTGGTTTTCTGATTCTCCGTAATCTTACATAGTGTCCGTCACCCTGAACTTGTTTCAGGGTCGTATTCTATAAAACACTGGTTATCAAACTAAAATGAGATGCTGAAACGAGTTCAGCATGACGTTGTTCTTTATTATTACTAATTATGGACATACAAATTGGTTTTTAAAATAATTATGAATTAATTAAAAGAATTGAAAATGTTTTCTAAATTTGAATTATGGCACTTAAAGAATACTATTTAAAAAATTGTTTTGAAGCAGGAACCGATGAAGCAGGCAGAGGTTGTTTGGCAGGCCCAGTTGTTGCGGCTGCGGTTATTTTACCAGCAAATTTTGAACATCCTTTATTAAATGATTCTAAGCAATTGTCTGAAAAAAAACGGTTACTATTAAAACCATATATTGAAAAACATGCACTTGCATTTGCGGTTTCATTTGTATTTGAAAGCAAAATTGATGAGATTAATATTTTGCAAGCATCCATTTTGGCAATGCATCAATCAATATCTAAATTAGCCATAACGCCAGAACATATTATTGTAGATGGCAATAAATTTAATCCGTTTAAAAACATTCCTTTTAAAACCATTGTAAAAGGTGATGCAAAATATATGAGTATTGCGGCAGCTTCTGTATTGGCAAAAACGTATCGAGATGAATTTATGTGTAAAATTCATTCAGAATTTCCTGCGTATCAATGGAATAAGAATAAAGGTTATCCAACAAAAAAGCATCGAAGTGTTATTGCAACTTTAGGAGCAACAAAATATCATAGAAAAAGTTTTAAATTATTACCAGATCAATTAAAATTAGCATTGTAATTTAATATGATTTAAAGGTAAAAAGAATACTTTTGTTCGGTTAAAAACTTTAAATATGATTAAAAGAAATCGAGCAAGTATAAGCAAATTTATAATTCATAAAGTTGGAAATAAATTTAACTCTGCAACCAACATATTTTCAGAAAATGAACTAACTTTTGATCAGGAAAGTTACGAATTAATGATTCCTTTTTTATTAAAACCCTTTGTTAATTTAGCACAAAGTTATCGGTTTAATCACCATGCAAGTATTGATTTAAATGAAATTAATAGTTACGCTACTGAAATTTTTAAAGATGAAAATTCATTTGTGGAACTATCAAAACATATTGTTAATCATTTGTACGAGCAATCTAATTCAGCACAAATAAAAACAGGAGATGTACTTGTAGCAATTTTTGAAGATATTGAGTATAATGAGGTGTTAACCAATGCAATAGGGATATTTAAAATTGAAAATAAACTTGATTTTTTTCAAACCTATATAGATAAAAATAGTTTTGATGTGTCAGTTCAAAAAGGAATTAGTACTAAAAAATTAGATAAAGGCTGCTTAATTATTAATACTTCAGATGCGGATGGTAAAGTGGTTTTAAGTGTAGATGCTAATAATTACGATGCCAATTATTGGGTAAATCATTTTTTAAATTTAAAATATGCAAATGATAGCAATCAACATACTCAAAATTATTTAGAAATGTGTAAAGAATTTTCTGAGGAAATTTTAAAAGAAGATTTTGGAGTTCAAGAAAAATCTAAATTTTTAGCTAAAACTGTCGATTTTTTTAAAGAAAATGAAACGGTGAACATCCACGATTTTAAAGATGAAGTATTTAATGAACAAGAAGATCAAAAAGAGTTGTTTGATTCCTACAAAAAACAATTTGAAGAAGCAAATGATGTATTAGTTCTAAATCAGTTTGCGGTTTCTGATATTGTGGTTAAAAAACAAAAACAAAAAATTAAAACCGAAATAAAGTTAGATACTAATATTCAAATTAAATTAGATATTGATGCTCCAGATGCGGCTATTGAGTATTTGGAAAAAGGATATGATGAGGAGAAAAAAATGAAATTTTACAAAGTTTATTTTAATGAGGAGGAATAAGGTAAGGTTAATAAAATGTCATAGTGAGGAGTATTAGCGACGTGGTTATCTTGCTCTAAAGAAACAGATTGCCACAGTTTTTTTCAAAAACTTCGCAATGACAAAATAAAAACAGTATTACTTTTATTTTATTATTATGTTAAACATATAGATTTCTTTAACTTTTCTAAAATAACGCAATAACAATAAACGCATGTCATAACAAGGAGCATTAGCGACGTGGTTATCTCATTCTAAATAAACAGATTGCCACAGTTTTTTCAAAAACTTCGCAATGACAAAATAAAACAGTGTTACTTTTATTTTATTATTATGTTAAACATATAGATTTCTTTAACTTTTCTAAAATAACGCAATAACAATAAATGCATGTCATAACGGGGAGCATTAGCGACGTGGTTATCTTGCTCTAAAGAAACAGATTAAGACCGTTGCAAAATTCAACAAATTTCACCAATCCAAGTTTTAGATAAATTTTAGATTGGTTTTTGTCAAAAAATGTAATTTTCACTTCTTTTTTTGTCTTTGAAGTTCATTTTAATATTGTTTT
>NZ_JAKIUR010000068.1 GCF_021647475.1 Lutibacter sp. | reverse complement strand
ATAACTAAAATTTTAAGGTGGTTATAGCGATAGGGCTCACCTCTTCCCATACCGAACAGAGAAGTTAAGCCTATCAGCGCAGATGGTACTGCCAACCGGTGGGAGAGTATGTCACCGCCTTTCTTTTAAAACCTTCAATTTAACTATTGAAGGTTTTTTTATTTTTTCTTTATAATTTATGTGTGTTTTTTCGGTTATACTAATATTTTAGTTTTAATTTGCATTTAGTATGAAAAAAAGTTGGATTTGTATATTTTTTTGCTCCTTTATTGGTTATTCTCAAACTGGGGGTGAGAATGTTTTCAATTTTTTGAATTTATCAAGTTCAGCAAGGCAAACAGCATTAGGAGGAAGGGTTTTAACTATTTTGGATAATGTAAACCAGCCAACTTGGAATCCATCTTCAATAAATAATAATATAGATAATGAATTATCAGTGAACTATGTGAATTATCTTGCTGATGTGTCTATTACATCTGTTGCATTTGCTCATATGATTAATAGACAAATAGGTACATTTCATTCAAATATTACTTATTTAAATTATGGAAAGTTTATTGGTGCTGATGAATCAGGAATTGAAACCGGAAACTTTAAAGCATATGATTTTATGTTTTCATTAGGATATTCTTATAATATTTTAAATTCTGATTTTCACATTGGAGCCAATATTAAAGTAATAAATTCTGTAATAGAAAATTACTCATCCTTTGGAATAGGTGGAGATTTTGCACTATTATTTTCTAATGAATATGTTCCTTATGTATTTACTATTGTTGCTAGGAATTTAGGTTATCAAATAACAGTATTTGATAGTGATAGAGAAAAATTACCATTTCAAATTGATTTTGGTGCATCATATAAATTAGAAAATGTACCATTAACTTGGTATTTTACAATGGATAATTTACAGCAATGGAAGTTAGCATATAGTAATCCTTCAAACCAAACGACTGATTTAAATGGTAATGTTACACAAGAAAAGATATCTTTTTTAGATAATGCTTTTAGACATATTTCAGTAGGAGCTGAACTTTTTTCGGAAGGTGTATTTAATCTTAGGTTTGGATATAATTTTAGAAGAGCAAAAGAATTAAATTTTGTAAATCAGCGTTCATTTGCTGGTTTTACGGCAGGATTTGGTTTAAAAATGAATAAAATTAAATTGAATTATGCGTTTTCTAAATATCATCCTACTTCTAATTCGAGTACTTTCAGCCTATTAATAAATTTAAATTAACAAATTGAAAAAAATTACAATTGCAATAGATGGATTTTCATCCACAGGAAAAAGTACTATAGCTAAGCAATTAGCTAAAAAATTACATTATATTTATGTAGATTCTGGAGCAATGTATAGAGCTGTTACCTTATATTTTATGCAACATGATTTAATTTCTAAGCATAAATTCAATAAAAATAAATTGATAATAGCATTAGAAAAAATTGAATTAAAATTTAAGTTTAATGAGAAATTAGGTTATGGAGAGATTTATTTAAATAATGTTAATGTTGAAAGTAAAATAAGGTCTTTAGAAGTTTCCAATTTGGTGAGTAAAGTAGCTGAAGTTTCTGAAATTAGAAAAAAGATGGTAACACAACAGCAAGCAATGGGAATTAATAAAGGTATTGTGATGGACGGTAGAGATATTGGAACCGTTGTTTTTCCAAAAGCGGAGTTAAAATTGTTTATAACGGCATCTGCAGATGTTAGAGCTAAACGTAGATTTGATGAATTGACTAAAAAAGGAGATAAGGTTTCTTTTGACTCAATATTAAAAAATGTGAAAGAAAGAGATTTTATTGATACAACGCGTAAAGATTCTCCTTTAATTAAGGCAGGTGATGCTATTGAGATTGATAATTCAAAGTTGGGTTTAGAAGAACAATTTCAAAAAATTTATAAAATAGCTCTTAAAATTATCAATAAAGACTAAGGTATATTCAAATATTTATGAGTTTGTAATGAAATTTTCCATTTAGGATGTTTCATTACATAATTTACAATCAACGGCATTATTTCTTTTCTTTTACTCCACTCTGGTTGTAAAAAAAGTTCACATTTTTCAGATATTTTTTCAGCTTGTTCTTCGGCAAATTTAAAATCGTGTTTATTTAAAACAATTATTTTTAACTCGTTTGCTTTTTTATAAATTTCTTTTAAAGGTAGCTTCGTTTTTTTTGGAGAAAGGCAAATCCAATTCCAATTTCCTGTTAGTTTATAAGAACCAGAAGTTTCAATATGCGTTTTTAATCCTTTAGCTTTTAGTAGTTTAGTTAAATAATCCATATTCCAAATTAATGGTTCGCCTCCAGTAACTACTACTGTGTTAGCTTGTTTGCTGATATTATGTACAATTTTAATGGTTTCAGTAGGAGGATGCAAGTTAGCATCCCAACTTTCTTTAACATCACACCAATGGCAACCAACATCACAGCCACCAATTCTTATAAAATAAGCTGCTTTTCCGGTGTGAAATCCTTCTCCTTGAATGGTGTAAAATTCTTCCATTAAAGGTAGCATTTCACCTTTATTAATAAGCTGTTGGGTGTGTTCATTTATCATTTCGCAAATTTAAGCATATTACTTCACTATAAATAATTTGAAATTAATTTATAATGAAATTTTTAATTTGATTTATATATCTTATTTTTAACAAAAAAATATTAAATGACTGCAAAAGAAGATTTTTTTAACGAGATAAATGACGGCTACCGCACCAAAGGTGATTATATAGTTTTAGGATCGGCAATGCTAGCTGGTGAAACATTAAAAGATGCTTTTGTAAAAGTGCCATTAAAAACATTAAACAGGCACGGATTAATTGCTGGTGCCACTGGTACGGGTAAAACTAAATCGTTGCAAGTTATGGCAGAAAACCTTTCAGAAAAAGGAATTCCTGTTTTGTTAATGGATATTAAAGGCGATTTAAGTGGTTTAGCTGAACCTAGTCCTGGTCATCCTAAAATTGATGAGCGTATGGCTGCCATTGGTTTGCCGTTTAAAGGAAGAGGATTTCCTGTTGATATACTTACTATTTCAGAGCAAAATGGAGTTCGATTAAGAGCAACGATATCAGAATTTGGTCCGGTATTATTATCCAGAATATTAAACCTTAATGAAGCACAAAGTGGTATTGTTTCCATTATTTTTCAATATTGCGATGATCAAAAATTACCATTATTAGATTTAAAAGATTTTAAAAAAGTTTTACGATTTTCAACTGAAGAAGGTAAAGAGGAAATTCAAAAAGAATATGGAAGAATTTCTACTGCAAGTACAGGTACTATTTTACGTAAAATTATTGAGCTAGACCAACAAGGAGGTGAATTGTTTTTTGGAGAACGATCTTTTGACGTTAAGGATTTAGTTAGAAAAAATGATAAAGGGGAAGGTATTATTTCTATTTTGCGTTTAACCGATATTCAAGATAAACCAAAATTATTTTCTACGTTTATGTTGCAATTATTGGCGGAAATTTATAGTACTTTTCCAGAACAAGGTGATAGTGGTAAACCTGAATTAATTATATTTTTAGATGAAGCCCACTTAATTTTTAGAGAAGCATCAAAAGCATTGCTTTCTGAAATTGAAAATATTGTAAAATTAATTCGTTCAAAAGGTATTGGATTGTATTTTGTTACTCAAAATCCAAAGGATATTCCAGAAGATATTTTAGCACAATTAGGGCTAAAAATTCAACATGCATTAAGGGCGTTTACAGCAAAAGATAGAAAAGCTATTAAATTGGTTGCTGAAAATTATCCAGATTCAAAATATTATGATGTAGCTGAAACGTTAACTTCTTTAGGAATTGGAGAGGCTTTTGTTTCCGTTTTAAGTGAGAAAGGAAAACCAACTCCGTTAGCTGCAACCATGATGAGAGCCCCTATGAGTAGGATGGATATACTTACTGACACAGAGTTAGAAAAACTAATAAAAAACTCTCAATTATTTTATAAGTATAACGAAACTATTGACAGAGATAGTGCTTTTGAAATTTTGAATAGAAAAATTGAAAGTATTAATAAAAAAGAAGAAGTTGAAAAGAAAAAGAAAGAATCTAAAAAGTCTTATTCTTCAGGCAGAAAGAGAAGAACAAGAAGTACTAGGATGAATCCTATTTTAAAAGTAGTAACAAGTGCTACTTTTATTAGAGGCGTTTTAGGTATATTAAAAAGAGTTTTATAAAATACCAGTCTTTTTTTAAATAAAATTAAAATAAAAACGTTTTATTAAATTAAACATATTAAAAATAAAATTGTAAATGACACTTATTAAAAGATTATTTTATTTCATAATTATAATGTTATTTTTTATTCAATGTACCAATACAAATAAGTATGAGGTGAAAAAAGGAATGGTTGGTAATATTAATAAAAAAACTACAATTGCAGATTTGAGTAATATATTTAAAAATGATTCTATAGTTTCAAATAAACCTTTAGCAGAGACCATTGACTCCCAAAAAATATTTTCTTTAAACGATGACGAATATGATATTTATTCCAAATCTGGAAAAAAATTATTAGAAATAACAGCAAGTAAACAAAACGATTCTTTATCAAAGATAAAAAGTGTTGGAATATACGACCCTAACTATGTTACGGATAAAGGAATCTCCTTAAAATCTACCTTTAAAGATATTAATGAAAATTATTTGGTAAATAATATTGAAACTACGCTAACTTCTGCAACATTATTTATAGATGAATTAAATGCAACAATTTCTATAGATAAAAAAGAATTGGGAATCAGTGAATTTAGTAGAGAACAAGTGTCTTTAAACCAAATTCCAGATATGGCAAAAATCAAATATTTCACCATTTGGTTTAATTAAAAAAAACAGTTAATCTAAATAATATTCCTTATCTATTTTAGCAACGGTGCATTTCCAACCAAGCTCATTATTTATTTTAGTTTTTAATGCCTGACTTTGATGTGGTTCTCCATGATTTATAAAAGTAAGTGTAGGAGGATTTTTGTAATGCTTTAACCAATCTAATAGTTCACTTTGATCTGCATGTCCAGAAAAGCCTGTAATTTCAGCTACTTCAGCTCTTACCGTATGATATTTTCCAAAGAATTTAATTTCATGATCTCCAGAAATTAACGCTCTACCACGTGTTCCTGCAGCTTGATATCCAACTATTAAAACAGTATTTTTTGGATCTGAAATTAAATTTTCTAGGTAATGTAAAACTCTTCCACCTGTTATCATTCCGCTTCCTGCTAATACAATCTTTTGTTTTTTGTCACGTACTATCGCTTTAGAAGTTTTAACATCACTTACTAAATGCACGGTTGTTAGCATACTTTGTATATCATCATCATTTAAAATATGATTATTTTTATGATTTAAATAAACTTCGGTAGCATTTACACCCATTGGACTATCTAAGTAAATAGGAATTTTTGGGAGTTTATTTTCTCGTTTTAAAATACTTAATAAATAAATAATTTCTTGTGCTCGTTCTACTGAAAATGTAGGAATAATTAAAGTTCCACCTCTTTCATAAGTTTTTAAAATATGGTTTAGCAAAGTATCTTTTATATTTACCTGCTCATGTAACCTGTTTCCATAAGTGGATTCAATTACCAAATAATCTGTATTTTCTATATATTCATATCTGTTTAATAAAATAGGGTGTTTACGACCTACATCACCAGAAAAAACAAACGTTTTACCATTGATTTCAAATAGAATAAAAGTACTTCCTAAAATATGACCACTATTTAAAAATTTGAATTTAATATTATTATCCAAATCAAACCATTTATTAAGTTCAATGGTTTGAAAATGTGGAAGTGTATTTGCAGCATCTTCTTTGTCATATAAAGGAACTGCCTTTTCATGTTTTGTGTAATGATGTTCGTTAGCTCTATGTGCGTCTTCTTCTTGAATTTTACCACTATCTAGTAATATTATTTTAGCTAAATCTCTTGTTGCTTCTGAACAATAAATTTTGCCTTTGTACCCATTTTTAACTAAAATAGGTAAATAGCCAGAATGATCTAAATGAGCGTGTGTTAAAAATACGGCATCAATTTCGCTACTATTAATTGGAAGTTCTTCCCAGTTTTTTAACCGTAGTTCTTTTAATCCTTGAAATAAACCACAATCAATTAATAATTTTTTATAATTAGTTTCCAATAATGATTTTGAACCTGTTACGGTACCAGCACCACCTAAAAAAGTTAGTTTCATGTTCGTTTTTTTAATTTACTACTAAGTTAGGAATTATTAAACTTAAAATGGTTTTATAGATTTAATATTTAGTTAAAAATAAAATTTATAGCTTTGCATAAATTAATTTTAAAAGTCATTTCTATTGGAAAAATATAAAATTCAAAAATCTCCGTTTGTTGTTCCAACTACGGATGGTAAGTTAATTGAAGAACATTTTGGAGGAAGTAATAATTGTAATATTAGTATTGCTCATATGGTGGCACCTGCAAATTGGAGCGAACCTTTTCAAACCCCTGATTTTGACGAATATACATACATTATAAAAGGAAAACAACAATTAATAATTGACGGTGAAAAAGTGTTTTTAGAAGCAGGTCAGTCTATAAAAATTAAAAAAGGAGTAAGGGTTCAATACTCAAATCCTTTTGATGAAGTTTGCGAATATATTTCAGTTTGTAATCCTGCATTTAGTGTAGAATTAGTACATAGAGAAGATGAGATTTAGTTCTCTTTTCGTTCACAAGCTAACAACGTATTTTTCATAAGCATAGCAATAGTCATTGGACCAACGCCACCAGGAACAGGAGTTATAAATGCGGATTTAGGGGCTACACTTTCAAAGTGGACATCTCCAGCCAATCTATATCCTCTTTTTTTGGTAGTATCTTCAACTCTAGTAATTCCAACATCAATAATAGTAACTCCATTTTTAACCATAGCTCCAGTTAAAAATTCAGGTTTGCCAAGTGCTGCAACAATAATATCTGCTTGTAAAGTAATTTCTTTTAAATTTTTTGTTCGGCTGTGAGCTACGGTAACCGTAGCATTTCCAGCTGTTCGTTTTTGACTCATTAAAATACTCATTGGTCTTCCAACAATATGGCTTCTGCCAATAATCACTACATTTTTCCCTGAAGTTTCTACGTTATAGCGTTCTAATAATTCTAAAATTCCAAAAGGAGTTGCAGGCAAAAAGCAAGGTAAATCTAATGTCATTTTTCCTACGTTTACCGGATGAAATCCATCTACATCTTTGTCAGGATTTACAGCCATTACTATTTTTTGTTCATTAATATGTTTTGGTAGCGGAAGTTGAACTATAAATCCATCAACATTTTTATTGTTATTTAGAGTCTCAATTTCCTGTAATAATTTTTCTTCGGTAGTATCTTCAGGAAGTTTAATTAAAGTAGATTTAAATCCAACTAATTCGCAAGCTTTAACTTTAGCATTAACATAAGTCATACTAGCTCCATTTTCTCCAACTAAAACAGCTGCCAAATGTGGTATTTTTTTACCTTGTTTTTTTAATTTTTGAACTGATAAAGCAATTTCTTGTTTTAAATCTGCAGCTGTTTTTTTTCCGTCTAGTAGTATCATAATAAATTAGTTTTCAGTTTTGTTAGTTACAGTTTACAGTTTTTTTACTCCAAATTTTTCAGGATTACTAATCATAAAATTAATTGATTTTCCAACTTCTTGACTTCTATATGTTAAAACTTGTTGTTGTTTAGTATTTATATAATTATAAGATTTTGAAAAATCAATCCAAACTTGAGTTTCAGAATTCTCGCTATCGGAATCTGATAATTTACTCTTAAGATGTTTTGGATATGACCTTTTTCGATATGCTTCTGAAATATTAGCACAAACTGACCTAGAACATCTTCTAATTTGATCAGTCAGTGAATAAGTTTCTTCTTTTGGAAAAGATTTAGAAAGTTCAAAAATTTTCATTGAAAGCTCAAATGCTTTTTGATAGGCAAGTAACTTTTTGAAACTCATAATTTAATTTTTTTAAAAAATTATAATTTTTACAGATTGCCAACTGTAACTGAAAACTGTTAACTAATTAGTTATTTTCCCATTCCTTTCATCATTTGCATCATTTGTCTGCCACCACCACCTTGCATCATTTTCATCATTTTACTCATTTGAGTAAATTGTTTTAATAATTGATTCACTTCTTGAATAGAGGTTCCAGAACCTTTGGCAATTCTTTTTTTACGAATAGCATTTATAATTTTAGGTTCACTTCTTTCTTTAGGAGTCATTGAATGAATAATGGCTTCAATTCCTTTAAAAGCATCATCGTCTATATCTACATCTTTCATCATTTTACCGGCACCAGGAATCATACCAACTAAATCTTTCATATTCCCCATTTTTTTAATTTGATGAATTTGTTTTAGGAAATCATCAAAACCAAATTGGTTTTTAGCAATTTTCTTCTGTATTTTTCTAGCTTCTTCTTCGTCATATTGTTCTTGAGCACGTTCCACTAAAGAAACAACATCTCCCATTCCTAAAATACGTTCAGCCATTCGGTCTGGATGGAAAATATCAATGGCTTCCATTTTTTCACCAGTACCAATAAATTTAATAGGTTTGTTTACAACCGATTTTACAGATAAGGCAGCACCACCACGAGTATCACCATCTAATTTTGTTAAAACAACACCTTCAAAATTTAAAATATCATTAAATGCTTTTGCTGTATTTACCGCATCTTGTCCAGTCATAGCATCAACTACAAATAATGTTTCTTGTGGATTTACGGCTTTATGAATGTTGGATATTTCAGTCATCATTTGCTCATCTACAGCTAAACGACCAGCGGTATCAATAATCACTACATTTTTACCAGTAGCTTTTGCATGTTTAATGGCATTTTTTGAAATTTCAACAGGATTTTTATTGTCAATTTCTGCATAAACTTCTACACCAATTTGTTCACCAACAACTTGCAATTGATTTATTGCAGCAGGTCGGTAAACATCGCAACCTACTAATAAAACCTGTTTTGTTTTTTTGTTTTTTAAATAATTAGCAAGTTTTCCTGAAAAAGTAGTTTTACCAGAACCTTGTAAACCAGACATTAAAATAACAGTTGGTGTGCCAGATAAATTAAGTCCAACAGTTTCACCGCCCATTAATTCGGTTAATTCATCCTTAACAATTTTAACCATTAATTGGCTTGGATTTAACGTAGTTAACACGTTTTGACCTAGGGCTTTTTCTTTAACTATGTTGGTAAAGCTTTTAGCAATTTTAAAATTAACATCGGCATCTAGCAATGCTCGTCTAACTTCTTTTAAAGTTTCTGCAACATTAACTTCTGTAATTTTTCCGTGACCTTTTAATACATGAAAGGCTTTATCTAGTTTATCACTTAAATTATTAAACATAAAATTTTGCTTCTTTTTTAGAATTGCAAAGATACTAAATTGTAATAAATAGTTTTAATTAATATTTTATGTTTTTAATTAAAATCACTCATAATTTTTTTAGCTATTTTTTTTTAATTGAGTTCTAATTTTACTGAAAACGTTATAGTAATAATCATTACAATATATTCCAAAAAAGGGTTAGAAATTTGCTCAAAATATAAGAAAATAATGAAAAGAATTATAATAATTGGAGGTTTGTCAGCAGGTCCATCAGCAGCAGCAAAAGCTAGAAGAGAAGATGAAAATGCTGAAATTATAATGTTTGAAAAAGGTTCAAATATAAGTTATGCTACTTGTGGTATGCCGTATGCTTTTTCTGGAATTATAGAAAACAGAGAAGATTTAATAGTTGTGGAATCTGATTTAATGCAAAACCGATTTAATATTGATGTTAAATTAAATGAAGAAATTTTAAATATTGACACAGCCAATAAGATAGTATATTCTAATAAAGGCGATTATGCTTATGATAAATTAATTATGGCTACCGGAGCAAGTTCTGTAGTTCCACCAATTAAAAATATACATATTGCAACTAATTGGTCAACGTGTAGATCAATGCCCGATTTTGATAAGATTATGAAAGAAGGATTAGCTACTAGTTCTAAAAATATAACTATTATAGGTGGTGGATTAATTGGTATTGAAGTTGCTGAAAATTTAAAACTTGCTGGTAAAAATGTTACCTTAATTGAAGGAGCAAATGAGGTTTTAAGTATGTGGCAACCAAAATTTGGAAGTATTGCCGAAAAAATATTAATTGAAAAAGATATAAACGTTATTACATCAAGTTTTGTAAGTGAGTTTAATGTTGATAAAAATGGTAAAATCAGTAAGGTTATTATTAAAGGAAAAGAAGCCATTGAAACCGATTTTGTTATTGTAAGTGTAGGGATAAAACCAAACACAGATTTATTATTGAAACAAGGAGCAAAGCATATTAAAAATGGAGCTTTAATTGTAAATGAATTTATGGAAACGTCTATTAAAGATGTTTATGCAGCTGGAGATAATGTGGCTATCAAAAATTTACAAACCAATGAATATGGTTATTTCCCTTTAGGAACTCATTCTAATAAAGCAGGTAGAGCCGCAGGAGCAAATGCTGTTGGAAGTGAAACTATATTTAAAGGTGCATATAATACTGCAATTGTTCAGGTTTTTGATTATACTTTTGCCAGAACAGGAATGAATGCAAAAGCTTTAAAAGCACAAAATTTACCTTTTAAAAAAGTATTAACTATTGTTGGTGCAACTCCAGGTTATTATCCTAATAAAAAAGAAATTGTATCTGAAATTTATTTTAATCCAACTACCAAAGAAATTTATGGTGCCGAATTGGTAGGTGAAGTAGGAGTAGATAAGCGAATTGATGTATTAAGTACGGCAATTTATGCAAAACTAAAAATTTCAGATTTAGCACAATTAGATTTAGCATATGCTCCACCTTATTCTCCAGCTAAAGATCCATTAGTTGTTTCAAGTTTTGTTTCTGAAAATATTGTAAATGAAAAATGTCCTCAAATTTCCGTTGAAGATTTGGAAGTATTTATGAATGAAACAGATGCATCCAATTATTTACTTATTGATACCAGAACGCAAGAAGAATATGAAGCAGGAACTTTAGTAAATGCCATTAATATTCCTATAGATGATATTAGAAGTCAAATAGAATTTATTAAGAAGGAAGCCAAACCTGTAATTTTAATTTGTAGAAGTGGTTTACGTGCTTTTATAGTCCAATTAATATTGGCAAATAATAATATTAAGGAAGTAGCCAATGTAGCTGGAGGAATAAAATTATGGCAATTGTGTAATAAAACAGTTACCAAACCAAAAGAAATGTTTGTTTAGTTAAGTTAAAGATTCCGCTTGTACTTTTTTTGAGGAAGATGTTTGTAGTATAAGCGGTTATTTTATTCTTGTTTTATAAATTTAATTGAAGTTGTATTTACGCAAAAGCGTTTACCTGTAGTTTCTTGTGGTCCATCATCAAAAACGTGACCTAAATGTCCGCCGCAAGTAGCACAAATAATTTCAGTTCTAATCATTCCGTGACTTTTATCTACAACATATTTTACTTTTCCTTCAATAGCATCATCAAAAGAAGGCCAACCACAGTGCGATTCAAATTTAGAGTTTGATTTAAAAAGCTGTGTTCCACAGGCAGCACAAACATAAGTTCCTTTTTCAAAAAAAGAAGTATAACCAGCTTCACTTGGAGCATCTGTTCCTTTTTCTCGAAGTACATAATATTGTTGAGGAGATAAAATATTTTTCCATTCAGCTTCTGTTTTATCGACTTTTTTATTCATTTTAGTAGTGTTTTTTTGTTGACTATAACTTGAAAATGTAAAAATAATTATAATCAGAAATAGTGTGCTAAATTTTTTCATAACTTTTATCTTATTTAACCCGTTGTGCATTATAACTTTTTAAACCTACTGTTATGTCCGTTCGAGCCTGCCTGCCTGACGGCAAGGCAGGTAATTTTTGATAAAAAATTGTATCGAGAACGGCTGTTTTAAATAAAAAACCTATTCTCGATACTAATTTTAAGCCTAAAAAGGCTAAAATTCACTCGTATTCTATGATTAAAACAAATAAAAACATTAAAATTTATCACTAATTTTTAAGCTGCATATTTCATAAAATC
>NZ_JAKIUR010000067.1 GCF_021647475.1 Lutibacter sp. | reverse complement strand
AAATTAACAATATTGATATTGCAGGAAATAATTATTTGTTAGCAGATTTCATAGTTTTAAAACGAATTAAACCTGTATTAAAAACAGACCCAAAAACCGAACTATTTTTTAAATCAATATATGCAGATAAACCATTTATTGAAAAGATATCTAAAACTACGATATTGTTAAGAATACCTTCTTTTACGCATCGTTTTAAAGAAGAAATTGATAGTTTATTAGAAATTAATAATAAATTAATTTCTGGAACAGAAAACCTAATTATTGATTTAAGAAATAATGGCGGAGGTTCTGACGCAAGTTATAGGAAAATAATTCCATATTTATATACTAATCCAATTAGGAGTTTAGGTGTCCAATATTTATCAACAAAATTGAACAATAAACGAATGATTGAGTTTATGAATGACCCTGATTGGAGTGAAAAAGATAAAAAATGGGCTAAAAATGGATTAGAAAAATTAAATAAGCATTTAGGCGAATTTGTAAACCTTGAAGATGATATTGTTGATATTGACACATTAAACGCAATTTTACCATATCCTAAAAACATTGCTGTCTTAATTAATGGTAATTGCGGAAGTACAACCGAACAATTTTTATTAGCAGCCAAACAAAGTAAAAAAGTAAAATTATTAGGAACTACAACAGGAGGCTCTTTGGATATATCAAATATGTATTCGGTAAATTCACCAAGTGGAGAATTTACATTATGGTATGGATTGACAAAAAGTTATAGAATACCAGAAATGTTAATTGATGGAAAAGGAATACAACCAGATTTTTATTTTGATAAAACTATTAAACCATACGAATGGATAAAGAGAACAATTGAAATATTAGAATACAAATAGTTTTTTACTAACAACTCATAAAATTAGTACTTAAAATTAAGTGAAAATTGAAATAATAAGTAAAAAATAAAAGTTTTAGTTAGGCAAAAACACTAATTTACATAAGCATAATAAAATAATAAATGCACTATTTTTAATTAATTATACAAATGCAACCCAATTGCATTCATTATTTTCTTATTTTTGACCCGTTTATGAAATTAATAGTCATCATATTATCTATTTATACGGTTGTTTTAACAGCAATACCGTGTGATGATGTATATATAGATGATATACAACAAGAACTATCAATTCTTCAAAGTTCAGATGATATTAATCACAACACGTTCGATTTATGTTCACCTTTCTGTTCTTGCGTTTGTTGTGCTAATTTTTTAACAGAGCAATCAATTTATCAAGAAGTTATTCAAATTAAGATTTCAACTAAAGAATTGAGTACACTTGACAATACTTTCTTTGCTAACAATTATCTTTCTAAAATTTATCAACCACCCAGAGTTTAAGTTATAAAACCGATTTAAATACCTACTATTTTCAGGAATTATCAATTTATAACAATTTAAACTTTTAAAAATGATCAATAAAATCATTCGTTTTTCTATTAACAATAAATTCATTATTGGCTTATTTATTTTAGTACTTATTGGTGCTGGAACGTACTCAATGATGACTGTAAAATTGGGATCTGTACCCGATATTACAAATAACCAAGTACAAGTAATTACCGTTGCACCAAATTTAGGAACAGAAGATATAGAACAATTTGTAACCTATCCTATAGAATTGGCGGTAGCTAATTTACCTAGTGTTACAGAACTTCGTTCCGTATCGCGTTTTGGACTTTCAGTAGTCACCATTGTATTTAAAGATGAAATGGGCACTTATTTACCAAGACAATTAGTGCAAGAAAAATTAACAGAGATTCAAGAGGATATTTCAGCAGGTTTTGGAAAACCTTTTATGGCTCCTATTGCCACAGGTTTAGGGGAAATATATCAATATTCATTAGTTCCAAAAAAAGGATTTGAGAACAAATATTCACCTTCTGATCTAAGAACCATTCAAGATTGGATTGTTAAAAGGCAAATGGCATTAGTACCAGGCGTTGTTGAGATAAATTCTTTTGGCGGAAATGTTAAACAATACGAAGTCGCTTTAAATCCCAATAAATTATATAGCATGGGAATTAGCATAAGCGAAGTTTTTAAGGCATTAGAAAATAATAATTCTAACACAGGAGGTGCTTATATTGAAAAAAATCATCAAGCTAATTTTATTCGTGGAGAAGGCTTGGCCAGATCCATAGATGATATTAAAAATATTGTTATTGAAAATAATGAAAATACACCAATTTTAATTAGAGATGTTGCAGATGCAGTTCGTTTTGGATCTGCGGTACGCTACGGAGCTTTCACTGAAGATGGACGAGAATCTGTTGGAGGTCAAGTGCTTATGTTAAAAGGCGAAAATCCTAACGAGGTAATTAAAAACGTGCAAAAACGTATTGAAAGTATTCAAAAAACACTACCTGAAGGACTTGAAATAAAACCATTTTTAGATAGAAGTGATTTAATAGCTCGTACCACAAGTACCGTTTCAAAAAACTTAATTGAAGGTGCGTTAATTGTAGTATTTGTTTTAGTACTATTATTAGGAAGTTTACGTGGAGGTTTGCTTACCGCTTCAATTATACCGCTTTCGCTATTATTTGCATTTATTTTAATGAAAGCAACAGGTGTTTGGGCAAATTTAATGAGTTTAGGAGCCATTGATTTTGGAATTATAGTAGATGGAGCTGTAATTATAGTAGAAGGAACAGTACACCACATAGAACAGCGAATTAAAAAGAATAAAGGTGATTTTACATCACAAGAAATGGATGAATTAAGCTATAAATCAAGTAGTATGATGATGAATTCAGCATTCTTTGGACAGCTTATTATTTTAATTGTATTTACACCTATATTATTTTTAACAGGTGTTGAAGGCAAAATGTTTAGACCAATGGCATTTACTTTTGGGTTTGCAGTTTTAGGAGCCTTGTTATTGTGTTTAACCTATGTTCCTGTAATGGCATCATTGTTTATGAAACCAACTTCACAAGAAAATAGAACCTGGTTTACAAAATTGGAAGATTGGCTAACAAAATTGAGTAATAAAATGATGGCAAGTATTTTCAAAGTATATAAACCATTAATAAAAAGAGCTTTAAACTTTAGAAAAGCAGTAATAGCCATTGCAGTATTATTATTTGTTATTGCTGGTTTTGTATTTTCTAAAATGGGAGGCGAATTTATTCCGAAGTTAGATGAAGGAGATATTGCGATGCAAATTATTATGAAACCAGGAAGTTCTTTATCTGAATCTATTAAAATTTCTGAAGAAGTTGAAAATATCATAACCTCTAATTTTCCTGAAGTTAAAACAATGGTTGGTCGTATTGGTGTTTCAGAAATACCAACAGATCCAATGCCTATGGATATTGTAGATAGTTTTATCATTTTAGAAAAAGATATGGATAAATGGACATCGGCAACAACTAAAGCAGAATTAATAGAAAAAATGAAAGAGAAGCTAAAAAGTATTGTAGGTGTAAACTTCATTTTTACACAACCAGTTGAATTGCGTTTTAATGAGTTACTTACAGGTGTACGAGAAGATGTAGCTATAAAATTATATGGCAATGATTTAGATATTTTGGCAACTAAAGCTGAAGAAATGGCAAAAATTATTAAAACAGTTGATGGTGCTGCAGATGTGCGTGCCGAAGCAACGGAAGGTTTGCCTCAAATTACAGTAAATTATCAACGAGAAAAATTAGCTAAATATGGTTTGTCTGTCAAAAAACTAAATCAATATGTGAGTGCTGCTTTCGCAGGAGCAAATGCTGGGATTATTTTTGAAGGTGAAAAACGTTTCGATTTAGTGGTTCGTTTTTCTAGTGCTTATAGGCAAAGTATTGATGATTTAAAAAACTTATTTGTTGATTTACCTAATGAAAGTTCTCAAATTCCACTTAAAGAATTAGCAGAGATTAGTTATAAACCAGGACCTATGCAAATTTCACGTGATAATACCTACCGAAGAGTATCCGTTGGCGTTAACGTAAGAGGGCGAGATGTAGAGTCTATGGTAGAAGAAGTACAACAAAAACTAGATGCCCAATTAAATTTACCCGATGGATATTTTATTGAATATGGAGGTTCTTTCGAAAATTTAAAAAGAGCCAAAGATCGTTTAGCAATTGTAGTACCTATTGCTTTATTCTTAATATTTATACTGTTATATTTTGCTTTAAATTCATTTACACAAGCTACTATGATATATATGGCAGTGCCACTGGCAGCAATTGGAGGTATTTACTTTTTAGCAGCTCGAGGTATGCCTTTTAGTATTTCAGCAGGCGTTGGCTTTGTAGTGTTATTTGGTGTCGCTGTTTTAAATGGATTGGTGTTGGTAAGTAGGTTTAATAGTTTAAAATTAGAAGGAATGACAAACATAAAAGAACGTATTTTATTGGCAACAGAAGAGCGTTTACGTCCTATTTTGTTAACAGCGGTTGCCGCAATAATGGGATTTATGCCAATGGCAATCTCAGCATCAGCGGGAGCAGAAGTACAAAGGCCTTTAGCAACAGTTGTTATTGGAGGTTTAATTTCATCAACTTTTTTAACTTTATTAGTGGTACCTGTATTGTATTATTTAGTGGAGAGCAGTTCACAAAAAAGAAAAGATAGAAAAGGTAGTGCAATGAATACTAAAATTGCAACAATATTAATTTTAGGCTTTGTATTATTTGTAGGAAATAATTTTGCAATCGCACAAGAAAAAAGTCAAAAAATAACCATTAAAGGAGCAGTTGAAATAGCTTTCAATAACAATCCAACTATAAAAGCTGCTAATTTAGAAATTGAGAAACAAGAAAGTCTTAAAAAAGCTTCTTTTGATTTAGACAAAACAACTATTTCATATACAAAAGGGCAAATAAATGCAGTTCAAACAGATTACGAATTGAGCATATCTCAGGATTTTAAATTTCCAACAGTTTATGGAATACAATCAAAATTACAAAAAGAGAAAATTGCTTTGAGTGAGGTTTCATTAACGCTAAAGAGAAATATTTTAGAACGAAATGTACGTTCTATTTATATGCAATTAATGTATGCTAAAAATAAATTCACATTAATTTCAACCTTAGAAAAAGAGTATGAAAATTTTGCAATTATTGCTCAGAAAAGATTTGAACTTGGTGAAACAAACTTAATTGAAAAAATAGCTGCAGAAGGTAAACGAGAAGAAGTAGGCTTATTAAAATTAGAAGCTAATTTAGATATTGAAAATTTAAGAAAACAATTACAATTGTTGCTCAATACGAATGACTCAATAACTATTTTAAATGAAAACTTACAAAAAATACCTTTTAATCAAGTTGAAGAGTTAGGCAATAATAATCCAATTTTAAAACTTAAAGAACAATTTATTGCCATTTCAAAAGGGCAATATAGACTTGAAAAATCTAAATTTTTACCAGATTTAACTGCTGGATATTTCAATCAACAAATTGAAGGAGTTAAAAATTTTACAGGATTTCAAGTAGGTTTAAAAGTGCCAGTATTCTTTTGGTCACAAAAAGGAAAAACTCAGGCAGCTAAAAAGAACAGTGAAATTGCTCAAATGAATTATGAGCAAACCAAGTTAGATGTTAATTCGGTTTTGAAAACAAATTTACAAGATTATGAAAAATACAAAGCTTCGTTATTATATTATGAAACTAAAGGTTTGCAATTGGCTGATAAGTTATTTTCATCTGCCAATAAGGCTTATAAAGAAGGTGAAGTAGGTTATGTAGCATACATAACGTCTTTAGAGCAGGCAGTACAAATTAAAACAGATTATTTAAGTAAGCTTAATTTGTACAATCAAACCGTAAATAAAATAAACTATTTAATAGGAAAATATAATTAAAATAAGAAAGTGTCTATTGACATTTAATAAATATTAAAAATAATCAGATGAAATATATAATAAACATTAGCAGCATATTTTTACTTCTTGTTTTTTTAGCAAGTTGCCAGAATAAAACAACGCAACAAAAGGAAGAAACTACTAAAGAAAGTGGAGAGAAAGAAGAAACTACAAATAGTGTAACTCTGCAACAAAAACAATTAGACGTAATGGATATAGAGTTGGGGGCTATTAAACAAGTAAATTTAGGAGCCACCCTAAAAGTAAATGGACAATTAGAGTTACCACCACAAAGAATAGCAAGTATTAGTGCTATTGTAGGAGGTAGAGTACAAAGTGTAGCAGTAATTGAAGGAGATTATGTAAAAAAAGGACAAGTAATTGCCCGATTAAATAATCCTAAATTTATTACTATGCAACGTGAATATTTAACGGCAAAAAGTAATTATTCATTTTTAGAAAAAGATTATTTACGTAAAAAAGAATTGTTAAAAGATGGTATTACTTCAAAAAAATCTTTCCAACAAGCAGAAGCAGCTTATAACGATGGAAAATCTACATTAAATGCAGCTAAATCAACGTTACAATTAATAGGAATAAATGTTTCAGCATCAGAAAACGGTCAAATTATTTCATCTATACCTGTAGTTTCTCCAATTAAAGGATACGTACAAAATATAGCAATTAATATTGGGAAATTTGTTGCTCCAGAGCAAGAAATGTTTGAAATTGTTGATAATGAGCATTTACATATTGGCTTAAAGGTATTTGAAAAAGATATTGATAAAGCCAAAGTAGGACAAAAAATCACATTTGCTTTAACAACAAGACCTGATAAAATTTATGAAGCCGAAATTTTTGCCTTAGGTAGTGCTTTTGATATGGATACAAGAGCCGTTAAAGTACACGCAAAAATATTAGGAAATCATAAAGGGTTGTTAACAGGAATGTTTGTTGAAGCAAGGATAACAACATCAAATAAGGAGGTAAGTGCTTTACCAAACGGAGCTTTTGTTACGGAGAAAGGATTGGATTATGTTTTTCTTCAGAAAGAAAAAATAAATAATAAAATTAAATTTGAAAAGATACAAGTAAATAGAGGTATTTCAGATTTAGGATTTACAGAAGTCGTTTTTATTAATAAAATTCCCAAAAACACATTGTTTGCAATAAAAGGAGCTTATTACCTAAATGCTGAACTACAAAAAAGTGAATTTGCTGATGAAGATTAAATTAATAAGTTAAAAAAACACTAAACATGAAAGAAATTAAAGCATATATCAAACCAATTAAGTTAGAAAAAGTGGTTGAAGCACTTAAGGAAAATAACTTTAAAAGTGTTACCTTAATAGAATGTGAAGGAACTGGAGCATATAAAAGAGAAGATTCCTTACCTTCGTTAAAATTTCATTTTGCGGATAGTAAAATGATTAAGTTAGAATTAGTATGCCAAGATGAAGAAGCAGAAAAAGTAATTGAAATAATTTGTAAGAATGCCTCTACACCTTATCCTGCTGATGGTATTATTTATATATCAGATGTAAAAGATGTATTCAGAATAAAAACTTGTAAATCTATTAAAAAGTTTGATTTTTAACATGAATCTTGATTTAGAAAAAACATTAGAAAAACATAATGTAAAACCAACAGCAATGCGACTGTTGGTTTTACAATTTCTTTTAACCGAAAAAGCAGCAATGAGTTTAACTGATTTAGAAAATCATTTTGATAGATCGGATAGAACTACACTTTTTCGTACTTTAAAAACTTTTGCTGAAAAAGAAATTGTTCATAAAATTGATGATGGAACCGGAGTAACTAAATACGCTTTATGTGAAGAAGATTGCCATTGTGAAATAGAAACCGATTTACATGTACATTTTCACTGTAAAATTTGTAATGAAACTATTTGTTTTCCAGAAAACAAAATTCCTTATATAAATTTACCCGATGGTTTTATAGCAGATGATGTTAGCTTAACCGTTACGGGAATTTGTAATAAGTGTAATAAATCACTGTAATCTGTAAAAAGGTTACTAATACTACAAAATCTACCAGTCAAGATTATTTATATTAATATTTGACGAAAACACGGATTTTTCCAAGAATACTATTTAAAATATAGTATTTTATTTATAGTAAATATCGTTGTGCAAAATAACTTTAAACCTGAGTTCGATGTAAGAAAATAAATACCAGGTTGAAAATCAACAAGCTACGTCATTGTGATGAATGAAGCAAAGCGAAATAAGGAAGCAATCTCATTTTTATGAAAAGATTACTCCAAATTATGGCACTACATTTATAATTTTCGCAATGACATTTTGATTTTCAGTTATTTAAAGTAAATCCTTAGGTCGAACTCAGGTTTTAAATAACACTATCACCACAAAATAATGCACTTCTGTTGCATTACCTATTGATGTACTTTTATTGCATATTAATTTATAAATAAGTACAATTATGAAAACAAAAATGAATTTAGGTTTCGGTTTGTTATTAACCACATTAATTATGTTTGCTTATGGTTTTCAAAGTAGCAATTCTAAAACTACAGCAAATAATTATCAGCCTATTAAAAAAGAATTAAAAATAACAGGAAGTCAATTATTTCAAAATAATTGTGCTGCTTGTCATGGTTCCAATCGTCAAGGAAACCCACCAACTTTTCCTTCTTTGGTAAATATTAATAAAAAGTTAAGCAAAAATCAAATTGGTGAGTTACTTCAAACAGGAAGAAACATAATGCCTAATTTTTCTCATTTATCTGATTCAGAAAGAAATGCTATTGTAGGTTTTTTATATGGTGAATCAACCACATCTACTGTTGCAACAAAAATTTCTTCAGTAGAAAAAGGAAAAAATCTTTTTATAGCGAATTGTGCACGTTGTCACCAACCAGAGGCCAATAATTCAGTAACACAAAATCAAAATCAAATGGGTATGAGAATGGGAATGAAACCACCAGTACTAAACGGGGTTAATCAATGGGTTGGTATAAATCAATTTAAGCGAATTTTAAATATGGGGCCTTGTTATATGCCTTCGTTTGCCACTATGGATAATACAAATAAGGAAGATATTTACACCTATTTAAGTTCTTTAGAAGTCAACTCCCAAAATAATTATAGAATGAGACGAGGTGGTTGTGGTATGATGATGGGTTATTAGTTAAGAAATTACTTTAATAGATATAGTATAAAACAATTTAAATTATAAAATTATGTGGAATGATTGCGATAGTAAAGAATATTTTTATATGTCACATGGAATCTGGTGGATCTTCTGGTTAGCCATATTAATTATTGCTTATTTAATGCTAAAAGCATATTTAGATAGTAAAAAAGAGAAGGAATCATCTTTAAAAATATTAAAGGAGAAATATGCTTCAGGAGAAATATCTACAGAAGAATATGAAGAAAGAAAAAGTGTATTAGAAAAAAAATAGGAATGATAAATTTGAAAAAAACAAGTATAAAACAAATAATTAAATAACTATTATTATGAACTATTATTTTAACAAAATTGTTTCGGGAGATTTTAATCAAGCAATAGAAAAAGTAAAAGAAGAATTAAAAAAGGAAGGTTTTGGAGTGCTTACTGAAATAGATATCAAAGCTACTTTAAAGAAGAAATTAGATGTTGATTTCTATAATTATATAATTTTAGGAGCCTGTAATCCGCCCTTTGCATACAAAGCATTACAAGCTGAAGACAAAATTGGCACCATGCTTCCATGCAATGTAATTGTTCAGGAAAAGAGGCTTGGAAAAATTGAAGTTTCAGCAGTTGATCCTTCAGCTTCAATGCAATCAGTTGGAAATGAGAAATTAGAAAAAATTGCTGAAAAGATTAGATTAAAACTTGAAAAAGTTATTAAAAATATTTAATAATAACACCTTAAAAATTTAAGACATGATGATATTTTGGTTTATTTGTAGCATAATGGTACTCATATTGATTTTGGTTTTTAAAGAAAATATAGAACCTAATAATAATATTGATACTTTAGATATCCTTGACAAAAGATATACTAATAGTGAAATTACTAAGGATGAATATTTAGAACAAAAAAAAGCTATAAACTTAAAAAAAGGTAATAAAACATGATGAGATGTAGCTCATCTGGACAGAGATAGATTTAAAAAGAGATTGATAAAACTATGAAGTAAAAGTTTATCGATTAAAGTAATAAATTAACCCCAAAACTTATTAAAAAAGAGGCTGAATGAAGTAGGGTTTTTATAAGCAAATATGTTATATATAAAAGCATTATTACTAAAGGTAAAGTCTCAAATTAATTACAATAATTATTAAAAAGCAATAAAATAAAATTTAACAAAAACAAATAATTATGAATAATATTAAAACAGTGGAGGATGTTGAAAAAGCGAATAATTATAATGAGTTAAAATTTAATGCAGAATATCATATAGATGAATGTATAACTCTTAGAGAACGATTAATAGGAGAGAAAAACCTTTTAATTTTAGCAAGAGTAAATGGTGTTGAAATAGGCTTGTGCGATAATGAAAAATTTATAGAATTACTTAATAATGAAATTAAGCAAGCTAAACTTTGTTTAGAGAGTAAGCCAAATAAATTTGCAAAGTTTTTATTTTGTATGTAGCTTATTTAAAAAATTTGAATGTGAAAGCAATCAAAAAAAAATCACCTAATAATATTCACAATTTAATGCCTTAATTTATTCAATTATGATAATAAAAAATGTATTTTTCATTTGTATCTATGCTCTATCCTTTCAAATGGTACAATCTCAAACAACTTATATGACTAAAAAAGGTCATTTAAAAATGATCGCTAAAATAGATAACAAAACTGTTGTGGCAGAAAGTCATGAACTTTATGTAAATCTAGATTATATAAACAAAAAAATAAATGGCACTTTAAATCTTAAAAGTTTAATTACGGATATTCCTGAATTAAAAAAATATTTAAAAGAAGCCGAGCAACCACTACTAATAAGTTTTTCAGGAACTATACCACCTGACGATTTTATGGCACAGCCACATCAACCTTTAATTTTTAGTTGGCAGATAAATATTAATTTTCAAGATAAAAACTTTAAAGTTATGCTTAAAACAACCCTTCAGCATATTAAAGAAGGCTCTACGTTTTCATGTCGTTTAAATGCTATGGGTAAAATTTTTGCTAATGAAATAGGCTTAAATAAAATAATACCAAATATAGATAACATAATTGAAATTCAATTTGTTCAGTTTATTTTAAAGGTATAAAAGAGTATAATAATTAATAATAAATAGTAGAAATAACAATTAACAAATGCATTTCCATTGCATGTTATATTTAGATATTTTGAAAACAAAAATTAGAAATAATGAGTGAAGATTGTAAAGAAGGTTCAGCTTGTGCAGTTGATTATAGCCAAGAGACTAAGAAAATTAATTTTAATAAATTTAGACATGAGTATGTAATTTCAGCAATAGTTTTTGTGCTGTTGGTAATAGGTATCTTACTAAAAGAATTTACTAAAATATTTATTGATCAAGATGATTCTCTTATTTGGTTTTTTATACTGTATTTGGCTATTGGAGGACAAACTATTCTTAAAGCAATAATTTTAATGATTAGTAGAGATTTTTATAACGAATTTGTTTTAATGACTATCGCTACGTTGGGTGCCTTTTTTATAAATTCTTATGCTGAAGCTGTAGCAGTAATGTTATTTTATGTAGTAGGCGAATTATTTCAAGAAGCAGCAGTAAATAAAGCAAAAAGCTCTATTGAATCCTTGTTAAAAGTACAAGTAGATGCCGTTACTGTTCTAGAAAAAGGGAAGCCAGTAGTTAAACATCCAAATAAAGTTGAAATTGGACAAATTATACAGGTTAAACCTGGAGAAAAAGTAGCATTAGACGGTGTGTTGGTTTCTGAATTAGGCACGTTAAATACAGCAGCTTTAACAGGAGAGTCTGTGCCAGACAATAAGGAAAAAGGAGAAACTGTACTTGCTGGGATGATTAATATTAATACACCGATAGAAATAAAAGTAACAACAAAATACGCAGATACTAAACTTTCTAAAATTTTAAAACTTGTTCAAGATGCAACAGGTAGAAAAGCAAAAACACAATTATTAGTTAGCAGATTGGCAAAAGTGTACACGCCTATTGTATTTTGGTTAGCAATTGCGTTGGTTATTATTCCATATTTTTTTCTTGGTGATGCTTACGTATTTCAAATGTGGTTTCAAAGAGCTTTAATTTTCTTAGTTATATCTTGTCCTTGTGCTTTGGTAATTTCAATTCCGTTAGG
>NZ_JAKIUR010000066.1 GCF_021647475.1 Lutibacter sp. | reverse complement strand
CTACTTGATGTCATTGGTGTAAATTATTGATTATCAGTATAATATACAAATAATTAATAACTTTGACAACTATAAATCAACTGATTATCTAGCTTTTATCAAAGAAAAAGTGTGAGTTTGCCCTGAGTGCTTTTGAAAAGAAAACTGATGACAGATTTGAATTCAATACCTTAGTAGGTAAAAAAGCAAAAGGATTTTGGTTTTATTCCGCTTTTTTAAATTTTAAAACTCAGTTTAGCAAAGGATATGTTTATGGGACTGATGTTAATGGTGCAGAAACACGTTCAGAATATACCAGTTTTTTATCGCCTGCAAATTTATCTTTTGGACCTGGAATGTTATGGAAGAAAAATGATAATTTGAAATTTAATTTAGCACCTACAACGGTTAAATTAGTGCTAGTTGATAAAGCTTTTACCTTGCCAAACAATGCTTATTTTGGAGTTGATCAAGGAAAAAGCACAAGAACTGAATTTGGATTTAATGCTTCTGGATATGCTAAATTTAATTTAATGGAAAATGTTTCTATGGAAAATATCTTAAATTTGTATAGTAATTATTTAGAAGATCCACAAAATGTAGATATTGATTACACAATGAATTTAGTTATGAGCATAAACAAATATTTATCTGCTAATTTAACTTTTCAAGCAGTTTACGATGATAATGCTTTTCAAGGATTTCAAATTAGAGAAATTTTTGGAGTTGGTGTAAATTACGGATTCTAAATCAGTTTTAACTTTTAAAGGCTGTTTAAAAAGTAAGTGAAATTCATTTTGTCAAACTGAGATTGTCGAAGTTGATTTTTGATTGTCAACTAGTTAATACATTTCGACAAGCTCAATAGGATTTCAAATAATACTTTTTAAACAGTCTTTTTATTTTAAACTACTTTTCTTCAGTATATTCTTCATATAAAAAATCGTTATACGGAAAACGTGTAATATGAATTTTTTTAACTTCTTCAAAAACCTTCTTTTTAAAAGATTCAAAATTTTCTTTATTTAAAGCTGAAATAAATAAGCAATTATTATCTAATTTATTCATCCAAGTTTTTTCCCATTCAGCTAAAGTGTAATGAATTTTAGATTTTTCTGTAACCAAATCATCTTCATCAATAGTTTGATGTTGGTAAGCATCAATTTTATTAAAAACCATGATAGTTGGTTTATCCGCACTTTTAATTTCTCCTAAAATTTTATTTACCGAATCAATATGATCTTCAAAATTTGGATGTGAAATATCTACAATATGCAATAACAAATCCGCTTCACGTACTTCATCTAAAGTAGATTTAAAGGATTCTACCAATTGAGTTGGCAATTTTCTGATAAACCCAACGGTATCTGTCAATAAAAACGGAATGTTTTTTATAACTACTTTTCTAACCGTGGTATCTAGCGTTGCAAATAGTTTATTTTCTGCAAACACATCGCTTTTACTAACCACATTCATTAAAGTAGATTTACCAACATTAGTATAGCCTACTAAAGCAACACGGACCATTTTACCACGGTTTTTACGTTGCACCGCCATTTGCTTATCAATAATTTTAAGCTTCTTTTTTAGTAGTGTAATTTTATCGCGAATTATTCGTCTATCCGTTTCAATTTCAGTTTCTCCTGGGCCACGTAAGCCAATTCCACCTTTTTGACGTTCTAAGTGAGTCCATAATCTAGTTAAACGTGGTAATAAATATTGGCATTGAGCCAACTCAACTTGTGTACGAGCGTAACTTGTTTGTGCTCTACGTGCGAAAATATCTAAAATTAAATTAGTTCTATCTAGTACTTTACAATTTAAAACTTTTTCAATATTTCGCAATTGTCCAGCAGAAAGTTCATCATCAAATATTGCCGATTCAATATGATGTTCTTCCATATAATTTTTGACTTCCTCTAATTTACCAGTTCCAATAAATGTTTTTGGATTAGGAAAATCTAATTTTTGTGTAAATCGTTTTACCGATATTCCACCAGCTGTAATTGTCAAAAACTCTAACTCATCTAAATATTCTTTAGCTTGTTCTTCATTTTGGTTTTGGGTAATAATTCCTATTAAAACCGTTTCTTCAGAGTTTGCTTTTTTTGGTTCTATCATATTAAATCAACTTTCTTAATTATTTTTTAAGTTGAATGGCAAAGATACAAATACCATATGTAATTCTATTTTTGTAAATTCACTTTTTTAAAAATATCTTATGTTTTCATACTTTAAATCTCCTGGTAAAAATAAACAAGCATACACCATTGCTTTCTATAATTTAGAAAATTTATTTGATACTACAGATGATCCAAATACTTTTGATGATGATTTTACGCCTAAAGGAAAAAAAAAGTGGAATAATAAACGTTATAAACAAAAAATTAAAAAATTAGGAAGTGTTATAGCCCAATTAGGAACTGAAAAATCATTTGTATCGCCTGCCATAGTTGGAGTAGCTGAAGTAGAAAATAGAAGTGTATTAAATGATTTGGTAAATTCTGATGATTTAAAAAATGAACATTACGGATTTGTTCATTATGAATCTCCTGATGAACGAGGTATTGACGTTGCCTTACTATACAAAAAGGAATTGTTTGAATTATTAAGTTCGGAAATATTCCCTCTTTATCTAGAAGATGAAGAAGGCAATAGAGATTACACAAGAGATATTTTAATGGTAAAAGGAAAATTAAATGGCGAATTAATTTATGTGCTTGTTAATCATTGGCCTTCACGTAGAAGTGGAGAAGATAAAGGTGAAAGAAAACGTATAAAAGCAGCAAATTTAGCGACAAGTATTATAGATAAAATAAAAGCTGAAAACGAAAATCCAAAAATTATTATTATGGGAGATTTTAACGATGATCCTACTAATAATAGCGTAAAACAACATTTAGTAAACGCTAGTTTTTACAATCCTATGGAAAGCATTTTAGCAAAAGGAAAAGGAACCTTAAGGCATCACGGAAAATGGCATTTATTTGATCAAATCATATTTTCAAAAAACTTCTTTGAAATTGAAGACAAAAAACATTCATTTAAATATGCTGAAGTTTTTGATAATTATTTTATACAAGAATGGAACGGAAAATACAAGGGAACACCTTTTAGAACCTACGTAGGTAAACATTACCAAGGTGGTTTTAGTGATCACTTTCCTGTTTACGTTTACTTAAAAAAGAACTAAAAAAGCTCAAGCAAATTGCTTGAACTTTATGCACTTTAAATTAATATTATCCTGTTTTTGTTTTTCAACTCAGTTTTTTGTTAAATAGTGTATTTTTCTCTTTTTTAATTTTACTTTCAAAAAAATATTCATTTAAAGTCTTAACACTTTTTTTCGCACGAGTTATATTAGTATGTTTTAGTGATAGTTTGTAACCATTAATTATTCCAATAATTAAGTTGTCTGTTGGACTTTTAGGATTTCTCTTAACTGTAAAACGTTTTCTAATGCCGTTAACTGTTTTTTTTCTATCAAATGTAGCAATGTATTTTTTCATTCTTACTTCTTTTATTTCAAATGGTGCTTTGGGGGCTTTTATTTTTCTTTTACCATTACCCCAATTTTCTCCTGTTTTTATTCTATTTATTTGCATTTCGGAAACACAAAAAATGCGACTAATATATCTTAAAGAAACTCCTTGTTTAATATATTTCTTTATATGTTTGATATCTTTCTTGTTTAGTTTGCTATTAGAATAGACTTTCTCTGTAATAAATAAATTAGTATAATGTAAATTTTTTTTATTGTAGTCTTTATAGCTAATTTTTTGCCTGTTAGAAATCATTTTTTTATCAATGACACCAAAAACTCTTGCAACTAGTGTGGCAACACCAACATTGTGTAATTTACCATTTGTGTCCGTTAAGCTTACTTGTCCTTGTCTTAACTTACCATTTTGGACTCTAAAATGTACTTTATTTTCGTTTATACAAATTCTACCCTTTGTCCTCCAAGATCTTTTTTTACCTATTTCAGTTCTATATACTCGTCCAGACTCACTTACGTGATATCTTTCAAATCCTATTATATTACGACATTCTTCACTATTAATTATCATTTTATCCATTTTTAATATTTTATTCATCTAAAAGGGTAAAACAAAGATAATATTATTTTAGATTATTGAATTTGTGGGACTAAATTCATATATTATTTAACCACTTTTACTAGTTATATTTTCAGCTAATCTTAGTAACAAACCTAGCATTTTATTTTAGGAATTTTAAGAGATACTTTAGAATTAAAACAATAAATTTGTCAAACAAATATTTAAAATTATGCAAAAAATTATAAGTAGTATTTTATTTTCATTACTATTTTTGAGTGCTTTTGCTCAAGATGTAATGACACCCGAAACTTTAATTCAATTAAATAGAGTTTCAGGAATTGGATTAACAAAAGACGGAAATAATGTGGTTTACAGAGTTTCAAAATATAATATTGAAGCTAATAAAACAACCAAAACCTATTATCAAGTTCCGTTAAACGGAGGTGAAGCTCAAAAAATTTCCGATTATAAATCTTTAGTAACTAACAAAAAAAATTCACCTGATGGAAATTATAAAATTTCTACTTCAGATGTGAAATTAGAAAAAATTACGGGACAAGATTATTATCCAAAATTAAAAAAATCTAACGTAAAAATCATCAAATCTTTAAACTATCGCCATTGGGATACTTGGGAAGATGGTGCTTTTAGCCACGTAATGTACAAATCCACAAAAAACAATGGCAAACCTATTGATATTATGAAAAATGAACCTTTTGATTGTCCTCAAAAACCATTTGGTGGCTCAGAAGATTATGTTTGGAGTCCTGACAGTCAGCATATTTTATATGTTACCAAAAAATTAAGTGGTACCAAATATGCCGTTAGTACAAATACCGATATTTACGATTATAATTTAGCAACCAAAACAACTACAGATTTAACCAAAAACAATAAAGGATATGATACACATCCTGCATTTTCAACCAAAGGACAATTAGCTTGGTTACAAATGAAACGTGCAGGATATGAATCTGACAAAAATGATATTGTTGTTAAAATAAATGATAAAACAGTAAACTTGACTGCTAATTGGGATGGAACAGTTAGTAGTTTTAAATGGGGAAATAAAGGAAACAAAATATACTTTATTGCTCCAACTATGGGTACTGTTCAACTTTTTGAATTAAAAGTTCCTTCTTCAAATAAAAAAATAGAAGCTCCCAAACAAATTACCAATGGTCAATTTGATGTTGGTGGAATTGTTGGACAATCTAAAAATACTATGGTGGTTAGTAGAAGAGATATGAATCACGCTACTGAGTTGTACACCGTTAATTTAACTAACGGAAAAATGACGCAATTAACTCATGCCAACGATACTGTTTACCATAAAATAAAGTTAAGTAAAGTGGTAAAACGCATGGTTAAAACTACCGATGGTAAAGAACTACTTGCTTGGGTAATTTATCCACCAAATTTTGATGCTACAAAAAAATATCCAACCTTATTATATTGCCAAGGAGGTCCACAAGCAGAAGTAAGTCAGTTTTATTCTTATCGATGGAATTTTCAATTAATGGCAGCTCATGGATATATTATAATTGCTCCAAACCGTAGAGGTTTACCTGGTTTTGGTGTAAAATGGAATGAAGAAATTAGCAAAGATTACGGCGGACAAAATATGAAAGATTATTTATCAGCTATTGATGATATTTCTAAAGAATCGTATGTAGATACTAATCATTTAGGTGCAATTGGAGCTAGTTATGGTGGTTATTCTATTTATTATTTAGCAGGAATTCACCAAGGTAGATTTAAAACATTTATTGCACACGATGGTATTTTTGATTGGAGAAGTATGTATGGAACTACTGAAGAATTATTTTTTGTAAACTGGGATTTAGGTGGTGCTTATTGGGATAAAAATAATGCCGTAGCTCAAAAATCTTATCACGATTTTAATCCCGCTGAAAAAGTACAAAATTGGGATACACCAATTATGATTATTCAAGGAGGAATTGATTATAGAGTTCCTGTTGGACAAGGTTTAGCCGCTTTTCAAGCAGCGCAATTACAAGGAATTAAGAGTAAATTACTCTATTTTCCAAAAGAAAATCATTGGGTTTTAAACAATGAAAACAGCTTAATTTGGGAACGTGAATTTTACAAATGGTTAAAAGAAACGTTGTAATTTAGGTTACCTTAACTTGATATAAAAACGAGGCTGTCTAAAAAGTAAAATTTTCGTCAATCTGAACCTACTTGACCGACAGGCAGGCTTGTTTCAGATTCTTATAACAACTGGTAATCAGTAAGATAAGATTCTGAATTAAATTCAGAATGACGGCTTTCAAGACTTTTTAGACAGTTTCAATTTTTTGTTTTATATGCTTAAACAATTACCGTCACACTGAGCTTGTCGAAGTGTTATTTCAGAACATAATTGTATTGGTATAAATACCATAAAATTCATGTTTCAATTTAAAAAGATTCCCAATCAAGTTGAGGATAACGATTATTTATATTTTAAACTACCTCACTCTTGGATTAAAATCTGTAGGAGCATTTTGTGGTGAATTTGGGTTGGTAATATTAGCATTATTTGCATCTGAATAAATGGTCCATTCACTCGCTGTAAAAACTGGATTTGGCTCTGTAATAGCTAAATTTCTGACCGCTCTACCATCTAAATATTCCCAATCTGTTCCTGTTCCATCTTCGCCAATAACACCAAAAATATCTTCTACTGCACCTGTATTATCAACTAATGCATAGGAATCATCTCCATTTCCAGAAATATAAGTGGTTTCAATATTTGGTGTATCATTAAACTTAGCTGCATAACCTGTATTTGCAATAATTACAAAATCTCCTGCGGCAATTACTATTCCGGATAAATCAACAGGTGAACCTGAAACAGTAGTGGATCCATTTAGGTATTTATTCAATTTCCATCCTGTTAAATTTATAGCTGATGTGCCTGCATTGTATAATTCCACAAAACGAGAAGAAACACTATTTTTAGGATCTGCCACTTCAGTAATTAAAATTTTAGGAATAATTACTGGGCAAACTTCATACGGATTTGTAAACTGAACATCTTCTGTATTTCTAATTTCTAAATTAGTTCTTAAAACTCCTGTTATTTTTCCGTGACCTTTTGGAAATTGCGTAGTAGCAAAAGAAGCATTTCCATTGGTAAACACACTTAATTTATTAGTTTCCCCACAAGTTTCTAAAGTTCTAACAGCATCGTTATTTCCTGAAAAATAAGTAAATGCTTTTCCTAATTCGTTATCCACTAACTGCACGTTATCAACAGTTACCAATGTGTTTTGATAAACTGGATTAAAAATATCACTTATTAAAATAGAAGTTGGAACAATAGCTTGATTTTCATTTGCATTAAAAATAAAATCAACCTCATCACCAGCCGTTATTTTGGTGATGGAATTATTTTTTGGGTAACCAATTGCCAACGCTCCATTTACTTTATCCATATATAATTTATCTAATTTTACCATTACTTTATCGCCAACATTATATTGCTGATAAATGGCATTATTATCCATTAAAATTTGGATTCCTGTTGTTGGATTTTCAACTTTATCTTGAATTATTAATATGTTTTCAAAGTTTCCGTTTTCATCACTTGAAACCACATAACCTTCCGTAATATAATTATGATTAATTCCGAATTCAACTACGCTTCCTTGATATAAATCTTTGACTTCTGATAAAGTAATTGTTGGCGTTAAGGTTGCTGTATAATTACATCTTGCATCTGTTAATTGGACATCATCTGTATCTCTTAAATACAATTGAAAATCACTGTAATAATTACTAAAAATAGCGATTACATTTCCTTTTCCTTCGGGAAGGATTTGATTTTTAAAGTCTGAAAATCCACTATTTCTAATCATAATTTCACCTTGTAGATTACAATTAGCATCAAAACTTTGTAACACTCTGTTCACGGTTTGTGTGTTATCTGCATTAGCATAACTTAGCCCTAATTCATCTTCTTTAAACTGAACATTTTCAATTTCAATTAACATTTCTAACATACTATCATTCAAATCTGAAATAGCTACTTTTTTAGGAATAATGGTTGCAACTTCACATGAACGGAAAATGTGTTTACTAATTTCAAATGCTGAAATTCGTCCTAATTCAGTGCCAACAGCCTGTCCAATTTGAATACTTCCAAAGCTATAACCAACTGCTAAACCGTTTAAGTTTATATAAATTTTTCGACCAACATTATATTTAGTATATAAATCGTTTTCATTAATTGAAATTTTAATGGCTGCTGTTGGGTTTTCTGGTTTATCTTGAATAGAAATTGACTTGTAAATGTTTCCTGATTTATCACTAGAAACCACATAACCTTCAATAATTACATTGGTATCAATAACCGTTGCTCCACCAAAAGTGTACATATCTTTTACTTGTTGAATGGTGCTATTCGCTACAATATCTGGTTCATTACATTCTACGGTTGGAGTTGCAAAATTATCATCTTTAATACAGCTGAAAAACACGCTAAAAAACATAAAGAATAATATTGTTTTGTAAGTTTTATTATAAATTTTCATAGTTTATATTTTAAAATCTTAAATACACATTTAAATAGTACGCCGTTTTGTTGCCATACCAATATTTTGGTCCAAAAATGGGTTTGTCTAATTGTTTATCTTCTTTTAATTGTGGATAATTAGCGTTTCGTGATTGTTCAAAACCACCTGTTTTAAACAATTCACCCAATACATTATTTATTCCCATAAAAAATCCGATATAATTACTTTTAATTCTCCACGATTTTCCTCCTACCAAATTCACTAAAAAAGCATCGCTAAATTTTTCTTGTTTTAACAAATCGTTTACTTGATTTTGAGTTACAGCTACACCTGTTTGGTCATCAATAAAAGGTACGCCATCAGCATCAGTATAAAAGTTATTGGTTCTTAATAATGGAGAAATATTTATATAATTATTAGTCATATAATTTGCATTGGCTTGAAACCACCAAAAAGCAGGATCTCGATATTCAAAACCTAAAGAATAGGCTCGTTGAGGTGTTCCAGAAATTTTGTAGTTTTTTAAATATGCAGTTCCAAAATCGCTATTTTCATCTGTAAAACTTTCAGATTGAATGTATAAATGTGGATTGTTATCATACGTAAATTGTCCTAAAGAACCGGCAGCTATTAATTTTATAGTTGAAGTAATTTGATATTCCGCACTTAATTCAACTCCAATATTTTTTTTAGCAACGCCTGTAGTAATTTCATTTACAAAATCGGCTTGATCACCACGTAATCCTTCTGCAAAAAAGAAAGAAGTTTCAATAGCGTTGGTAAATTTAGTATAATATCCTGTTAACCTAGTTTGAATTCCAGGAGCTCTAAAAATATAACTAATATCGCCTGAAATTATTTTTTCACTGGTTAAATCTGGAGTAATTTCGTTATTTACTCTAGAATTTGAGAAAGAAGTTCTAATAGTTGGAGCATTAGATAATAAGCCTCCATTAATATTAATTAAATTTCTTCCATTAATTTTATAGGTAATTCCACCTTTTATATTGAAATCTGAAAACGATAATTTTTTACTTTTTCCAAAAGAATTTGTTGCATAAGTGCCATTCTTATATAAACCTTCACGCTGATAATTGGTATTTTTAAAATTTAAAGACACAAAATAATCAATCTTTTTTTGAGTGACTTGCAATTGGGCAAAAGCACTAGCTACTGAAGCATTTATGTTGTAATTATATTGAAATTTATCATTCGCTACAACAGTTCTATTTGGATTGTTTAAATCGTTTTGTTGAGCATCGCCAACGGCATATTGATCTAAATCTTCAAAACCCGTTCCACCTAACAGGTCTAACATATTGGCATAATTAGTGGAGTTCAAATTTCTATAAGAAATTCCTCCATTAAAAATACTATTTTTAGAAAGTGAAGAAGTGATGTTAGATTGGAATGAGAACTGGTTATCATCTACCCGATCTTCGTATAAATAATAACTAGAATTACCTGTATTTGCATTTACTTGATACAAATTATTCCAATTTAATTGTCCGTCATTTAAAAAATTTTGTTCAGCCAAATACGCATTGGCATAATCTAAATTATCTTGAAATCGTAAATAACTACTTGGTAAATTTCTCCAATACGTAGGGTCAGGATTTGGAGCATTAAAATAGCCTAAACGACTATTGCCAATATGCCCAAATTGATATCCTAAAATGGTAGTTATCTTAGTGTTATCTGTTTGATAATAATGTGTTAACATTAGTATTGGCTCCTCTATTTCTTTAATTCTAGCATTCCGTTTATCACCGCCTTGAGTTCCCCAATATGCATTGTATTTATAACCTTTTAAATCATATACTTCTTGAGTGTTTGGAGAAGATTTTCCTCTTCTGTTAGCACTTAAAATTGCGGTAAAATTTAAGCTATGATGTTTATTGAATTTTTTTTCAGTGGCTAAAAAGGCCGAATATGCATTATACGAAGTTCCGTTTAAGTAACCTTGGTCAGCAATTCGCCGGGAAGCTGAAACCACCATTGCCCATTTTTTATCGTTTAACCCAGTTGCATAAGTTGCCATTGCACGTCCTGTATAACTTTTATTGGTAGAAGTAATAGATACTTTTCCACCAGCTCTATATTTTGAGGCTCTTGTACTAAAATTAGTTGTACCTAAAAGAGCTCCAAAAGTATTATCTGAAGTTGCCAATCCATTAGAAAATTCTTGATTTCTAAATACATCATTTAATCCGCCCCAATCGCTCCATTGTGGTCTGCCATCATATAATTTATTCATTTTAATACCATTAATTAGAATGGCACCATAACTAGAATCGTAACCCCGAACTTTAAACCAAGCCTGGCTAAAATTAAAAGCTGCAGCTTTTAAAAAAGCATCTTTTGAAGATTGAAATAAACCTGAAATATAATCAGCTCCACTATCTCCATCATCTAATAAATCATCATCCGACAAAGAAATTAAATTAGCATTTTGGTCTTCTAAAACCGTCAGTTCCAAATAAATTACACCAAGATTAATTGTTTTATTACTTTTAACTTCAACAGGTATCTTTTGTATTTGATGTCCTTCAAATGCTATTTCAATAATTGCCTTTCCTACAGGAACGTTTGCCAATTTAAAACTTCCATTAGCTTTTGAAATTGTTTGAATTACCGTATTTTGAAGGCTAATAGACACATTACCTAAAGGAGTTTCTGTATTACTTTCTAGAATTGTTCCTTCAATTGCACCAGTTGTTTGAGCAGAAATTTTAACAAACATAAACAGACACAAAAAAACTGAGAGTATTATTTTATTCATTAACAACTATTTTATTCAAATTAACAAAATTTTATTTGAAAAATTAAGTTTTATAATAAATTATTTTGGCTCAACTTTTGTTATTAAATTAGCATCTTATTAATTTAATTTATATGAAAAAAATCATTGTCTTATTCGTTGCCTTTTTAAGCATTTCTCAAATTAATTTTGCTCAAAAAAAATATCAAATCAGAACCATTGCTTTTTATAATTTGGAAAATTTATTTGATACCATAAACGACCCAACTAAAAATGATGAAGCCAGCCCAATAATGGAAATTAAAGAAAATAGAGCTGCTATTTATGCTAAAAAGATAAATAATATGGCGAAAGTACTTTCTGAAATTGGCACTAAAGAAAATACAGATAGCCCAGCAATTATTGGAGTTGCAGAGGTTGAAAACTTACAAGTAATTGAAGATTTATTAAAAACTTCTTATTTAAAAGATAAAAATTACGGTATTATTCATTATGATTCTCCTGATTTAAGAGGTATTGATGTTGCTCTTTTATATCAAAAAAATCATTTCACACCAACAGACCAAGAACCTTTTGAAGTTAAACTTTGGGATACTGATGGAAGAAGAATTTACACTAGAGATGAATTATTAGTAACCGGTTATTTAGATGGTGAATTAATGCATTTTATTGTAAACCATTGGCCATCAAGAAGAGGTGGTGAAAAAAGGAGCAGCATTAAACGTGAAAAAGCAGCTTATGTAACCACTCAAATTATTGCAAAAGTTAGAAAAAGTGACCCAAATGCCAAAATTATTATTATGGGCGATTTAAATGATGATCCAATAAATAGAAGTTTAAAAGTAGTTTTAAAAACAAAAGCCATAAAGAAAAACGTACATAAAGGAGATATTTACAATCCTATGGAAGATTTATTTAGGCGAGGGTACAACACCTTAGTTTACCGAGATAACTTAAATTTATTTGATCAAATTATGGTTACTTTTCCTCTTTTAGCTCATAAAAAAGATTACTCAACTTATGAATTTTACAAAGCTGGAATTTTTAAACCTCAATATTTAACTACACAAACTGGGAAATATAAAGGATATCCTTTTAGAAGTTGGGGTTATGGTTATTTTACCGGAGGTTATAGCGACCATTATCCATCATATATTTATTTAATAAGAGATAAAAAATAAAACGTCATTGCGAATAAAACAAAGCAATCTGCATATTTTTAGAGAGATTGCTTCTTCTTTCCGTTACTCTTCAATCATCGCAATGACTAAGACTATTGATTTTCAGTCCTATAATTATTTTCTTAACTGATTGTCCGTAATCTCACATAACGTCCGTCACTCTGAACCTGCCAGCAGCAGGCGGGTTCAGCATGACGTTATTCTTTATTATTAACTGACCTTACGCAAAAATAATGATTAAATTTGCAAGCAAGACTGATGGCTGTTAAT
>NZ_JAKIUR010000101.1 GCF_021647475.1 Lutibacter sp. | reverse complement strand
TATAAAGAAGGTGCTACATTCTACCGCATATTTGTGGGAAGATAACACAAGAAACTTCACGTAGAAAACTTCTTCTTTTTTAATACTATTTATTTGGGCGTTACCGTAAACGGTCGGGCTTTCGGCTATATCTTTTTTTACAAAAAAAAGGATGTCACCTCAATCCCTAACGCAAAATATAAACTTAAATAATAGATAAATGAATTAAAAAAACGTCAATTTGAGTAATTTTTGTTAAAAAATTGTATCGAGAATAAGTTTTTTAAAATAAGTTAAAATGAGTACCATACAAGAAGAAATAAAAAAACGAATTTTAGTGTTAGATGGGGCTATGGGAACCATGATTCAACAGTATAAATTTACAGAAGAAGATTACAGGGGTGAACAGTTTAAAAACTTTCATGTTTCAGTAAAAGGAAACAACGATATGCTTTCCATTACACAACCTGAAGCTATTAAAGAAATACATAGAAAATATTTGGAAGCTGGAGCTGATATTATTGAAACCAATACATTTTCAGGAACAACCATCGCTATGGCAGATTATGAAATGGAAGATTATGTGTATGAACTCAATTTTCAGTCGGCTAAAATAGCCAAAGAAGTAGCACAAGAGTTCACAATTAAAAACCCTTCAAAACCACGTTTTGTAGCAGGTTCAATAGGGCCAACAAATAAAACGGCAAGTATGTCGCCCGATGTGAATGACCCAGGGTACAGAGCGGTAACTTTCAATGATTTAAAAACAGCATACAAACAACAAGCAGAAGCTTTATTAGATGGTGGAGCAGATTTATTATTGGTAGAAACAGTATTTGATACCTTAAATGCAAAAGCAGCGCTATTTGGTATTGAAGAAATTAAAGCAACAAGAAATATTGATATTCCAATTATGGTCAGTGGCACCATAACTGATGCAAGTGGTAGAACTTTATCCGGACAAACAGCAGAAGCCTTTTTAATATCTGTTTCACATATTCCGTTATTAACCATCGGATTTAATTGTGCTTTGGGAGCAAAACAATTAACACCTCATTTAGAAGTGTTGGCACAAAAATCTAATTTAAGAATATCTGCACATCCAAATGCTGGATTACCAAATGCTTTTGGAGAATATGATGAAACACCAGAACAAATGGCAAGTCAAATTAAAACCTATTTAGATAAAAATTTAGTGAATATCATTGGCGGTTGTTGCGGAACAACTCCTGCTCATATTAAAGCAATAGCTGAGATAGCGGCCAATTATAAGCCAAGAAAAATTATTTAAAAAATTAAATTTTCGTCATTCTGAACTTGTTTCAGAATCTCATAATTATAGAATGAACAAAGAAAAAAAACAGTTAAAACTTTCAGGACTTGAACCGTTAATAATTACGCCTAAAAGTAATTTTATTAATGTAGGTGAACGAACTAATGTTGCAGGTTCTCGTAAGTTTTTACGCTTGATTAAAGAAGAAAAATTTGATGAGGCAATTGCTATTGCTCGTCATCAAGTTGAAGGAGGAGCACAAATTATTGACATCAATATGGATGATGGTTTAATTGATGGAAAGCAAGCCATGATTCGTTTTATGAATTTAATTGCTGCAGAACCAGATATTGCCAGAGTTCCAATAATGATTGATAGTTCTAAATGGGAAATAATTGAAGCAGGCTTGCAGGTAGCACAAGGTAAATGTGTGGTAAATTCTATTAGTTTAAAAGAAGGAGAAGAAGCATTTATACACCATGCAACTCTAATTAAAATGTATGGAGCTGCAGTAATAGTAATGGCTTTTGATGAAGTTGGACAGGCAGATGATTACAACCGTAGAATTGAAATAGCCAAACGATCGTATGATATTTTAGTTGATAAAGTTGGTTTTCCATCGGAAGATATTATTTTCGATTTAAATGTATTTCCTGTGGCAACAGGAATGGATGAACATAAAAAAAATGCGCTTGATTTTATAGAAGCAACTCGTTGGGTTCGTACAAATTTACCAAATGCTAGTGTTAGTGGAGGAATAAGTAATGTGTCATTTTCTTTTCGAGGAAATAATACGGTACGAGAAGCTATGCATTCTGTGTTTTTATACTATGCGATTAAAGCAGGTATGAACATTGGAATTGTAAACCCTACAATGCTAACTATATACGATGAAATTCCAAAAGACTTATTAGCACATGTTGAAGATGTAATTTTAAACAGAAGAGATGACGCTACTGAACGTTTATTAAGTTTTGCCGAAAATGTTACAAGTACTGTTAAAGAACATAAAATAGATTTGTCATGGCGTAAAAAACCGATACAAGATAGAATTACCCACGCCTTGGTAAAAGGATTAGACGAGTTTATTATAGAAGATGTTGAGGCTGCTAGAAAAAAAGTGCCGCACCCTATTGAAGTTATTGAAGTTAACCTAATGACTGGAATGAATGTAGTTGGAGATTTGTTTGGTTCAGGTAAAATGTTTTTACCTCAAGTTGTAAAATCTGC
>NZ_JAKIUR010000011.1 GCF_021647475.1 Lutibacter sp. | reverse complement strand
CAAGAATATCTCGAACATCATCGTAATCCATCTAACTTGGATAATGATAATATTATTTTGGAATAAGAATTTCATTCTTTACATTTTTTTTGAACCTATGGATTTTCAATCCATAGTGGTTTAGTTTTAAATAGTGTTCCAATATTTATATATCGATTAATGATCAAACAAAAATTCAGTATTGATATAGGTCTGAGCTCCTTTGTTTTATTAATTTCATTAGGATTGTTTTTTATGATTTTAAGTGAAATATTTAAAATATCTCAAACAATAAAAAAAGAAAACGATTTAACAGTTTAATATGGCAATTATAATAAATCTTGACGTAATGCTTGCTAAGCGAAAAATGAAAAGTATGGAGTTAGCCAATAAAGTTGGAATTACAAGAGCTAATCTTTCTATTCTAAAATCGGGTAAAGCAAAAGCAATTCGGTTTTCTACCTTAGAAGCGGTATGTAAAGCATTAGATTGTCAACCTGGTAATATTTTAGAGTATGTACAAGATTAAACTAGCTTTGTAAGTTGATAATTTTTAAAAGCAAATGTAGTTCTTAAATAAACCAAACTTTTATTTATCCCTTATTTTATAATTAGATATACAATTCCTGCAATTATAAAAATTACAATAATGATTAAATATTGCCAAATATCAACAAAATAGCGTGAATATTTTTTCCAAAGGTTTTTCATTTTTAGTTAGTTTTATTTAAAACGGCAAGTTAGACAAATCTACATTGCCACCTGATAAAATAACACCCACTTTTTTATCTTTAAAAAGTTCCTTATTTTTTAAAATCGCAGCAAAAGCCACTGCTGAAGAGGGTTCAATTATAATTTTTAAACGCTCCCAAACTAATTTCATAGCGGTTATTATTTCATCTTCAGAAACACGTATTATTTCAGAAACATAGTTTTGTATAATAGGAAAAGTATTACTTCCTAATTGAGTTCTAAGTCCGTCAGCAATGGTATTAGTAGTTTTATTACTTTCAATTTTACCACTTTTTAATGAACGATAAGCATCATCGGCTTCAAATGGTTCTCCTGCATAAATTTTACAATTATTTCCAAAAAAGTGAGCTGATAATGCAGTTCCACTTAGTAAACCTCCACCTCCAACCGGAGCAATAATTGCTTCTAAATTGGGCTGTTCTTTTAACAATTCTAAAGCAGCAGTTCCTTGCCCAATAATTACAGGAATATCATTTGAAGGGTGAATAAAAGTCGCTTCTTTTTCTTTGATAACTTCGGCTGCTTTTAACTCTCTGGCAATTGGCGTAGAATCACTTTCAATTATAATTCCGCCATAGCCCAAAACGGCATCTTTTTTAACTTTTGGGGCATTTTTTGGCATTACAATATAAGCAGTAATTCCTAACATTTTTGCGGAAAGAGCTACTGCCTGAGCAAAATTTCCAGAAGAATGAGTGACTACACCTTTAGCTTTTTGTTCATCAGAAAGTTGAAGTATTGCATTTAAAGCACCACGCATTTTAAAAGCTCCCATTTTTTGAAAGTTTTCACATTTAAAAAATAAATTGCAATCAGAAATTTCATCTAATAAATGTGAAGTTAAAATTGGCGTATTATGGATATAATGTGTAATTCGTTGTTGTGCTTTAAGTAATTCGCTTTTATAATTCATTTAAAAAATAATTAACAAATAAAAGTACTATTAATTTCATTTAAAGCTCTATTTTTGAGTGTTAAATAATGTTTTATGAGTAGAAATAACCTGAATATAAATTCAAAACTACCAGAGATTCCAACTTCAATTTTTGCTATAATGAGTGGTTTAGCAACTAAAGAAAACGCACTAAATTTATCGCAAGGTTTTCCTGATTTTAAAAGTGATGCTAAACTAATTGAATTGGTAAATAAAGCTATGATTAATGGCTACAATCAATACGCACCAATGCCTGGTGTTTTTAGTTTGCGAGAAGCTATTGCTGAAAAATTTGACAAATTATATCAAACAACATACAATCCAGATACTGAAATTACCATTACTGCTGGCGGTACACAAGCTATTTTTACTGCAATTACTGCCACAGTAAAAAAGGATGATGAAGTTATTATTTTTAAACCCGCTTATGATTGTTACGAGCCTACCGTTGAATTAGTTGGTGGCAAACCCATTTCGGTGCAGTTAAATCCTGAAAATTTTAAAATAAATTGGGAAGAAGTTAAAAGCTTAATAACGAGCAAAACCAGAATGGTGATTATTAATTCGCCTCATAATCCTTCAGGGAAAGTTTTATCGAAAGAAGACATGCAACAATTAGAAAATCTTTTAAAAAACACTAATATTTTATTGATTAGTGATGAGGTTTATGAGCATATTATTTTTGATCATCTAATTCACGAATCGGCATGTTTGTATCCAAATTTAAAAGAACGGACTTTTATTATTGCTTCCTTCGGAAAAACGTTTCATAATACAGGATGGAAAATGGGTTATTGTGCAGCACCAGCTTATTTAACCGCTGAATTTAGAAAAGTACACCAGTTTAATGTGTTTTGCGTAAATCATCCTATACAAATTGCGTTGGCAACGTATTTAAAAAACGAGCAACATTATTTGAACTTAGGCACTTTTTATCAGCAAAAAAGAGATTTCTTTTTAAATTTAATGAAAGAATCTAGGTTTGAATTTACACCTTCTTCAGGAACCTATTTTCAATTGTTAAACTATAAAAATATTACCGATGAAAACGATTTTAAATTTGCTAAAAGGTTAACTATTGAAAATAAAATAGCCACTATACCAATATCTGTTTTTAATGAACAAAATTTAGACACCAAAGTGTTGCGAGTTTGTTTTGCTAAATCAGAAGAAACCTTACAAAAAGCAGCGGAAATATTATGCAAAATTTAAAAGTAGCTTTTATACAATCTGATTTAGTTTGGCATAATGCTGAAGAAAATCGAAATAATTTTTCTCAAAAAATAAATCATATTAATGAAGAAGTTGATTTGATTATTTTACCTGAAATGTTCACCACAGGATTTAGTATGCATCCTAAAAATATTTCAGAAAATGTGAATGGAAAAACTATTAATTGGATGAAGAAAGTGGCTTCTTCAAAAAATACTGCAATAACAGGAAGTATTATTATTGAAGAAAATGACAGCTATTTTAATCGATTGTTATTTGTACATCCTTCAGGAAAGATTGAAACGTATAATAAACGACATTTATTTAGCTTGGCAGGTGAAGAAAAAGTGTACACGGCAGGAACAAAAAAGAAGATTTTTAATTTAAAAGGATGGAAAATTTGTCCTCAAATTTGTTACGATTTACGTTTTCCTGTTTTTTCAAGAAATACTGAAGATTACGATTTACTTTTTTACATTGCAAATTGGCCTAATCAGAGGATAATAGCTTGGGATGCACTGTTAAAAGCACGAGCAATTGAAAATATGAGTTATGTAATTGGGGTAAATAGAGTTGGAAAAGATGCCAATAATTTTGAATATAGTGGACATTCTGTAGCTTTTGATGGTTTAGGAGAGCTAATTGGAAATGTAATACCTTATAAAGAAGAAACTATTATTGTAAATTTAAATAAAGAAGAGTTATTTGCAACACGTAAAAAATTAAATTTTTTATCAGATAAAGATAATTTTACACTACAACTGCCGATTTAATTTCAGTTACTACCTTTTTAAAAAGTTTTTCAAATTCCATAGAACTTGCTTTTATAGGTTTGTGAACATCATAAGTTAAATGCACACCAATTTCCATTGGAAAACCACCATATTTTAAAAATTTCCATGAGTTATTAATGGTTACAGGCACAACATAAGCTGAGGGAGCACTTTTTACTAACACTTTAAGTCCATTTTCAGAAAATCGTTTTGGAACACCATCTCTGCTTCTGGTTCCTTCAGGAAAAATAACGGCAGTATAATTATTCTTTTCAATATATTTCCCAAAATTAATAATGGCTCGTAAAGATTGTTTAGAATCTTTTCTGTCAATTAAGCATGAACCTCCTAATCTTAAATTAATAGAAACACTAGGAATTCCTTTCCCTAATTCTTTTTTAGAAACAAATTTTGGATGGTATTTTCTTAAAAACCAGAAGTAAGGCGGAATGTCATTCATACTTTGGTGATTAGAAACAACTATTAAAGGAACATTTTTCGGAAGTTTATATTTATTATTAAAACTTATTTTAGTCCCTAAAATATACAAACAGCCAGTAACAAAAAAGTTAAGCCAATCTACAGTTATTTTATGCCATTTATAACCTCCTAATTTAAAAGCAATCCACTGAATTGGATGCAGAACTACTAAAACTAATCCAAAAAACAAATAATAGAGTATTGTTAAAGGATAAGCAAGTATTTTTTTCATAATAAAATTAGAGTGTTATCTAAAAAAATTAATTTGAAAACCAATTATGCCAAGGAATTACTCCTAATATTAAAATTAAAGCAATAAAATAATAAATAAAAATAGTTTTAAATTTTGAGTTATCAGTTGTTTTCTTTTTATGTTTTGAAAACCCAATAGTAATAAGTGCAATAGCAATTAAAACCCCAATAGGATGCTCAACTAAATGCTTGCGTAAAGCACTATTTTTCATTACATAACCCATTCCATGAGATTGCATAGCTTGGAAATAGGTAGAAGTAAAATAAGCTATAATTCCTAAAATTAATTGAATATGAGCAGCAATTAAGGCAAATAAAGAAATGCGTAAATCTTTTGCTTTAAAATCTTTTTTAGTAAGTAATCCAATCAATGCATTTAAAACAGCAGCAATAAGAACAATAAGAACTAAGTAAGCCCAATACGAGTGAACCATTTTTATCATAATAGTTTGTTTTTTTAGTTGAGGCAAAAATAATAAAATAAAAATTGTAATCATTTTATTATCGTTTTTAATTTTAAATTAATTAAAAGGAAACCCATTTAGTTTTTATTTGTGCTAATAAAATAAATTTTAACACCATAATAATATTAAAATTCTTAATTTTGATGTCCAATTTAATTTAAAACAATTAGACTATTGTGAAAAAACTACTTTATACCCTACTCTTTATTTTATTCGTAACTCCTTTTTACGGACAAATACAATCCTATTATAACGGTTTAGACCTCAATAAAACAGGAATGTCTTTATTTAATGAATTAGCCACCAGAATACAATCTACACATTCAGGAATACCATATACAGGTTCACCAGTTGATGTTTGGGATGCTTGTAAAGCAGGCGATGAAGATCCTGATATTTCTACAAATGTATTATTAATTTACGGCTTTGATGATACTGATGGTGATGTAACAACAGATAGAACACGACTTAAAACTTTACAAGATGACGGAAGCACTGGAACAGGTGTTTGGAATAGAGAACATGTATTTGCAAAATCATTAGCTGTGCCAGTACTAACAACTACAGACCCTGGCCCAGGTACAGACGTTTATAATTTACATGCCGTTGACAGGAGTAGAAATTCCTCTAGAAGTAATAGAAAATTTACAGATGGTAGCGGAACGCCATCTTATATAGCAAGTAATGGTGGATGGTTTCCAGGTGATGAATGGAAAGGTGATGTTGCACGTTCTGTGATGTACATGTATATGGAATATCATGGTGATGGTTCTCAAGTTTCACAAACTCAATGTTTTCCAACCTATGTTGGTTTTGGAACGGTAAATAATATAGATCCAAAAATGATTGATTTGTTTTTGCAATGGAATGTAGAAGATCCTGTTTCTCCTTTTGAAACAAAAAGAAATGAAACATTAGCAAATATTCAGCACAACAGAAATCCATTTATTGATAATCCTTATTTAGCCACCTTAATTTGGGGAGGTTTAACCGCAGAAGATAAATGGAATATGGGCGGAAGTTCTGATACAGAAGCACCTACAACTCCAACTAATTTAGTAGCTTCGAATGTTACTGATACTTCTTTTGACGTAACTTGGACAGCTTCAACAGATAATGTTGATGTTTATGATTATCTTATTTATTTAGACGGCACTTATTTGCAAACAGCTACTACAACCTCAACAAGTTTAACCAATTTAAGTCCAAATACAAGTTATAATGTAACACTTAAAGCTAGAGATGCGGCTTCTAATTTATCTGCGGAAAGCAGTGCGGTAAATGTTACTACTTTATTAGGCCCTAAAATCTTATTTGTTGAAGATTTTGAAGATTGTGCAAATACTAAATTCTTTGCATATAGTGAAGCAAGTAATAAAGATTGGACTTGTTCACCTCAATTTGGTGAAAATAATTCGGGCTCTTATGGAATTAATGGATATCAAGAAGATGTACCAAGTAAAGATTGGTTAATCACTACAAATCCTATTGATTTTGATACCGATACAGGAGAAAAAATAAGTTTTTATACCGATGCAGCTTATGGAAATTCACCTTTAGTGTTGGTTTATTCAACTAATTATGATGGAGCTAGTAATCCTGCAAATTATACGTGGATTTCAGTTCCAAATGTTACAATTCCTATAAAATCTAATACTAGTAGTACTGAAGAGGTTTTTACATTTTCTGATATAGATATTAGTTCAATTACAGGAACGGTTTATTTTGCATTTAAATATTATACCGAAGGAACAGCTCCTACTCGATGGACTGTTGATAGCTTTAAAATAACAGCAGATAGACCAAATGGTGATAGTGATAATGATGGAGTTCTAGATGCAGATGATTTATGCCCAAATACACCAGCCGGAGCAACAGTAGATGCCAACGGTTGTTCAAACGGACAATTAGATGATGATAATGATGGTGTTCAAAATAGTGATGATGTTTGTGCCAATACACCAGCAGGAGAAACTGTTGATGCAACAGGTTGTTCATCTAGTCAATTAGATGATGATAATGATGGCGTTATGAATAACGTTGATCAATGTCCGAACACGCCAGCAGGAGCATCAGTAGATGCAAATGGTTGTTCAAACGGACAATTAGATGATGATAATGATGGAGTTCAAAATAGTGATGATATTTGTGCGAATACACCAGCAGGAGAAACTGTTGATGCAACAGGTTGTTCGGATAGTCAGTTAGATGATGATAATGATGGCGTTATGAATAATGTGGATCAATGTCCGAACACGCCAGCAGGAGCAACAGTAGATGCCAATGGTTGCTCAAATGGTCAATTAGATGATGATAATGATGGAGTACAAAACAGTGATGATGTTTGTGCGAATACACCAGTAGGAGAAACGGTAGATGCGACAGGTTGTTCAGATAGCCAATTAGATGATGATAATGATGGTGTTATGAATAATATTGATCAATGTTCAAATACACCAACAGGAGAAACTGTAGATGCCAACGGTTGTTCGTCTAGTCAATTAGATGATGATAATGATGGCATTATGAATAATGTTGATTTATGCCCAAACACCACAGCCGGAGCAACGGTTGATGCAACGGGATGTTTTATGTTACCACAAAATAATTTCAACATCCAAGTAACCAGTGAAACTTGTCCAACTAAAAATAATGGACAACTAAGTATTACCGCCAATGAAACGTATGATTATACCACAACTATTAATGGTGCAGATTACACGTTCACTAATGCAAGTCCGCTTACGGTTACCGATTTACCTCCAAATACATATAATATATGTATTGCAATAACAGGAGAAAGTTACCAACAATGTTTTGTAGTTGAAGTAATAGCTGGAACTACAGTTTCAGGAAAATCGAGCGTAAAAGAAAACAAAGCAACCGTTGAAATAGAAAAAGGTACAGCACCTTATAAAGTATTTGTTAACGGGAAAGAAGTTTTAGATACTAGTGCTCCTGTATTTACTGTAAATGTAAAACATGGTGATTTACTAGAAGTAAAAACGGCAAAAACCTGTGAAGGAATATATTCAAAAGCAATTGAGTTGTTGAATGATTTTGTAGTATATCCAAACCCAAGTAGTGGAGCTTTTGAAATAGCAATGCCTATAGCAGAAAAACAAGTAGTAATTTCAATATATAACATACAGTCGCAATTAATAAGTCAAAGAAATTATCCTGTAAATTATGGTAAAGTAAACTTAGATATAAGCAACCAACCTACAGGAATTTATATTGCAAAAATACATTTAAACAAACCAGTTACATTAAAAATAGTTAAAGAATAATAAAACTAAAAAAACAGATGTCATGCTGAACTCGTTTCAGCATCTCATAAAAAATATATTTATAAAATTATACCATGAAAAAAATACTTTATTCAATAGCGTTAACAACAATATTATGGTCTTGTGGTGGAGGCGGAGATAATCCTCCTGCTCCAACCAATAAAGCACCTGCTACGCCAACACTAACTTACCCTACCAACAATTTATTGTGTATTAATAATCAGTTAGATTTTCAATATTCATCTACCGATCCAGATGGAGATGCTATAACGTATCAAATACAAATAGCAACGGATAATACTTTTACTAATATTGTACAAACACAAACCGCTACAACAACGAGTAAAACTATAACCTTAGATAAAGGTATTGCTTATTACTGGAGAGTAAAAGCTACAGATAGTAAAAATGCATCTAGTAGTTATTCAAGCATATTTAACTTTTATACAGAAGGAGATGGTATTACCAATTATATCCCATTTGCTCCAGAACTGGTAAGTCCGGCATTAAATGCTGCAGTAACCACTACTACAGCAACCTTACAGTGGAATGGTAGTGATGCTGATACTTCAGATACTTTAACTTACGATGTATATTTTGATACGGTAAATCCGCCAACAACTAAAGTTAGTGCAGACCAAACACCAAGTAGTTATACAACTGCAACACTAAGTGCTACTACCACTTATTATTGGAAAGTTGTGGTAAAAGATAACCAAGGTGGACAAACTATTGGACAAATTTGGAATTTTAAAACGGATTAAACAGTCTGTTACTTAATTGATTAAAATTTAAGCGAAAAATTTAGTTTTTCGCTTTTTTTTGTACTTTTTTTTGTTAATTAGAAAAAAATTGTAATTTGCACAGATGTTAATCAATACTATATAAGAAAATATGAAAAAATTATTAAGCGTTATTTTTGTACTTTTTGTTGGTACTGTTATGATGGCTCAAACCGCTATTACAGGAACAGTAAAAGACGCAAAAACAGATCAACCAATTCCAGGAGCTAACATTAAAGTTGTAGGTAAACCAATTGGGGCTACAGCAGATTTTGATGGAAACTTTTCATTAAAAGTTAATCAAAATCCACCTTTTACTTTAAGGGTTTCATTAATTGGGTATTCTTCAGTTAATGTAGAAATAACTCAATCCAACCAAAAGGCAGCTATTAAATTAGTAGAAGAAGCTACTGCTTTGGACGAAATAATTATTTCTGCATCAAGAACACCTGAGCGGTTATTAGAATCACCAGTATCAGTTGAACATTTAGATGTTAGAGCAATACGAAACACATCTTCTCCATCTTTTTATGATGGCCTAGAAAATTTAAAAGGTGTTGATGTTAATACAAGTAGTTTAACCTTTAAATCTATTAATACTCGTGGTTTTGCAGCTTTTTCAAACTCAAGATTTATGCAACTGGTTGATGGTATGGATAATTCTTCCCCTGCTTTAAATTTTAATTTAGGAAACTTGTTGGGTATGTCGGAATTAGATGTTAAATCAGTTGAATTATTACCAGGAGCTTCTTCCGCCTTATACGGTGCAAATGCTTTTAATGGAATTTTATTTATGACCAGTAAAAGTCCATTTGATTATCCAGGAGTTAGTGTATATGTAAAAACAGGCTTAACCTCACAAAAAGCAGCAGGTGATAGAAATTATACAGATACAGGAATACGAATGGCATATAAGTTTAGTGATAAATTTGCCGCTAAAGCTAATTTTTCTTTCTTGAAAGGTACAGATTGGTATGCAACAGATTATAGAGATTATAGCAATCCAGCTTTAACTAGGAATAACCCTGGATATGATGGTTTAAACATCTATGGAGATGAAGTTGCAACAACTTTAAATTTTGATCAATTAAGTGGTTTACCTTCGGGAACTTTAGGATCTACTTACGTTTCTAGAACAGGGTATAAAGAAGTAGATCTAATGGATTATGTTGCACAGAGTGTAAAAGCAGATATGGCTTTACATTATAGACCTTTTGATAATGATATTGAATTTATTTATAGTGCAAAATTTGGAAAAGGGAATACTATTTATCAAGGAGCAAATAGATATAGCCTAAAAAACTTTTTTATGCAACAACATAAATTTGAAGTAAGAGGAGATAATTTCTTTGCTAGAATTTATACAACCTCTGAAGATGCTGGCGACTCTTATGACAGTCGTTTTGCAGCCATTAACTTAAATAGAAGCTGGAAATCAGATACACAATGGTTTACAGAATATGCTCAAACTTATATTGGTGCTCGTTTAGGTCTAATTCCAGGTTTACCAATTATGGATGATACTTCAGCACAGGCTATAGCAAGGCAAGTTGCACAAACAGGAGCTTTAGTTCCAGGAACAGCTGCTTTTAAAAATGCTTTTAATACCGTAATTAATGATCCAAATTTAGCAACTGGAGCTAAATTTAAAGATAATACAAAAATTTATCATTCAGATGTAAATTACAATTTCAAAAATTTAATCGATTTTGCAGATATCCAAATTGGAGGATCTTGGAGAGAATATTCTTTAAATTCTTCAGGAACTATTTTTACAGATTATAATGGCCCGATCAACTATAATGAATATGGAGCATATATGCAAGTTCAAAAGAAATTTGTAGATGATCGATTAAAATTTACAGGTTCTATTCGTTATGATAAAGCTAAAAATTTCGATGGAAATTATTCTCCAAGAGTATCTATTTCTTATTCATTAGGAGAAAATAAAACACGTAATTTAAGAGCATCTTTTCAAACAGGATTTAGAAATCCAACTACTCAAGATCAATATATTGGTTTAGATGTTGGGCGAGCCATTTTAGTAGGTTCTGCACCTGATAACTTAGATAGATATACAACAAATCCATTATTAGTTTCAAGTACGGGTCAGTTATTTAATGGAGGAGCTAGTACTGTTTCATTATCTGGTAGAGCGGCTTATGATAATTCATTTACCTTAGCTTCTGTAAAAGCGGGAGCCCCTGAAAAAGCAAATATTGCCTTAATAAAACCAGAAAAAATTTCTGCTTTTGAAGTAGGGTATAGAGCAGGTTTTGGTAGCTTTATGTTAGATGCAAGTGCTTATTACAATGAATATAAAGATTTTATTGGTGTAAAAACAGTAATAGTACCTTATTATGGACAAGCTAATTTTTCAGATTATGATCCAAATACTATGCCAGCCCCACCAGCAGCAATTGCTCTAAGCGCAGGAGATTATAAACCATTTCAAGTTTATACCAATTCACCAGCAGATATTACTTCTTATGGAGCAACTATTGGCATGTCTTCAAAAGTCTTTGACCATTTTAATTTTGGTATTAATTATACCTTTGCTAAATTTGATTTTAATCAAAGTTCTGATCCAGATTATGAGGCTAGTTTTAATACCCCAGAACACAAAGTAAAAGTATCTTTTGGTAGTAATAACTTATTTAAAAATTTAGGATTTAAAGTAAATTATAGATGGAGTGATAAATATTTATGGGAAGCTACTTTTGCTGATGGTACAGTTGCACCTCGAAGTGTAGTAGATGCACAAATTAATTATACGGTATCAAGTATTAAATCGATATTTAAAATTGGAGGAGCTAATATAGCAGGTAAAGAATATGTAAGTGCACCAGGTGTTGGGCAAGTTGGTTCTCTATATTATGTATCTTGGACTATTAATCCATAAAAATCAGAATTAAAAAATAACATTATAAATTATGAAAAAAATATTTATTATACTTACAATAATCTTATTTACAGTTTCTTGTCAAAATGAAGATTATTTAGTGAAGCCAAGATTGGTTGAAACACCACAAGTTTCTGAAACTCCAGTAACTTATACAAGTGGGTCTGCCGATTTTTCAAACTATGTTTCTGTTGGGAATTCTTTAACTGCAGGTTACTCAGATGGAGCTTTATTTATTGAAGGACAAGAAAATTCATATCCAAATATTTTAGCTAATCAATTTTCTTTAGCTGGAGGAGGTAGTTTTACACAACCATTAATGGATGATAACTTAGGAGGGTTACTTCTTGGAGGACAACAAATTACTTCTAATAGATTAATTTTGTCTTTTGCGTCAGGAAGCCCTTCACCAGTTCCAGTTTCAGGAACTCCTTCTACGGAAGTAAGTAATATAAAACCAGGCCCTTATAATAATATGGGAGTTCCTGGTGCTAAAATATTTCATTTGTTAGCCCCTGGATATGGTAATGTTGCGGGTGTTGCTTCAGGAGCAGCAAATCCATTTTTTGCAAGAATGGCTTCAAGTTCAAACGCTACTGTTATTGGCGATGCTGTTTCAGAAAACGGAAGTTTTTTCTCACTATGGATTGGAGCTAATGATATATTAGGATTTGCCGCATCAGGCGGAGATGGAGTAGATCAAATAGGTAATTTAGATGCTGCAACTTATGGCTCTAATGATATTACTGATCCACAAGTATTTATGGGAGCTTATAATGCATTATTACAAAATTTAACTTCAACAGGTGCAAAAGGAATTGTAGTAAATTTACCAAGTATCACTACAATCCCTTATTTTACAACGGTTCCATATAATGCTATTCCTTTAGATGCTGCTACTGCAGCAGCTGTAAATCAAGGTTATGCTCCATATAATGGAGGAATTCAACAAGCTTTAGCAGCTCTAAGTGGTTTAGGTTTATTTACTGCTGAAGAAGCGGCTAAAAGAACAATTAATTTTACTACTGGACAAAATGCAGTTGTTATTATTGATGAAGATTTAACTGATTTAGGAGCTATAAATCCAGCGTTTGCTGCTTTACCAAAGTACAGGCAAGCAACTGCTGAAGATTTATTAGTATTAACATCTAGAACTTTTTTGGGGACTATGGTAGGTGGAAATCCTCAATTAATTAATGGAGTTTCAGTTCCTTTAGCTGATAAATGGGTATTAACTCCTCAAGAGCAAACGGCTGTTTCAACAGCTAGAACAGCATATAACCAAACCATTGAAAATTTTGCTACCCAGTACGATTTGGCATTTTTTGATGCAAATGCTTTAATGCAACAAATGCTTACAACTGGAATTACAGAAAATGGCATAACCTCCACAGCTGTTTACGCAACTGGAGGTGGATTTTCTTTAGATGGCGTACATCCATCACCAAGAGGATATTCCATTATAGCCAATGGAATGATTGATGCTATTAATGCAAAATACGGTTCTAATTTACCAAAAGTTAATGTAGGTAATTACAAAGGACTTTATCTTAATTAACACAGATATAATTTAAATAGAAAAAACCCTCTTAGTTATTAGTTTAATCAAGAGGGTTTTTCTTATTTTTTTTTATAAAAGTTTTTCAATACAAAATCAAAAAACTATATTTGCACGATAAAAAAAACACGAACTCAATAAGATTAAATATCTAAATAATAAATAGTTAAAGTAATGGCAAAAGTTACAGGAAAAGTTGCACAAATTATCGGTCCAGTTATTGATGTTGAATTTAAATCAGAATCAGAACTACCAAGAATCTACGATTCTTTAGAAATTACACGAGAAGATGGCTCTGTTTTAGTATTAGAAGTTCAACAACACGTTGGTGAAGATACGGTAAGAACAATTGCAATGGATTCTACAGATGGGTTAAGTAGAGGCTATGAAGTTGTTGCCACAGGCAATGAAATTAAAATGCCAATTGGTAAAGATATCTATGGACGATTATTTAATGTAATTGGAGATGCTATTGATGGGTTAGGAAACCTACCTAAAACTGGGGATAATGGATTGCCAATCCACAGAGATCCACCAAAATTTGATGAATTATCAACTTCTACTGAAGTTTTATTCACAGGGATTAAAGTAGTAGATTTAATTGAACCTTATTTAAAAGGAGGTAAAATTGGTTTATTTGGAGGTGCTGGTGTAGGTAAAACAGTATTACTTATGGAGTTGATTAATAATATCGCTAAAGGTCACGGTGGTTTATCCGTTTTTGCAGGAGTAGGAGAAAGAACTCGTGAAGGGAATGACTTATTAAGAGAAATGTTAGAATCAGGTATTATTAAATATGGTGATGATTTTATGCATTCTATGGAAGAAGGTGGATGGGATTTATCAAAAGTAGATAAAGCAGGTATGAAAGAATCAAAAGCAACCTTTGTTTTTGGACAAATGAATGAACCTCCTGGAGCTCGTGCTCGTGTTGCTTTATCTGGATTAACTATAGCTGAATATTTCCGTGATGGAGCAGGTAAAGGTCAAGGAAAAGATGTACTTTTTTTTGTAGATAATATTTTCCGATTTACACAAGCAGGTTCAGAAGTATCAGCCTTATTAGGACGTATGCCTTCTGCAGTTGGTTACCAACCAACATTAGCAACAGAAATGGGTGAAATGCAGGAACGTATTACTTCAACTAAAAATGGTTCTATAACATCTGTACAAGCGGTTTACGTACCTGCAGATGATTTAACAGATCCAGCACCAGCAACTACATTTTCTCACTTGGATGCAACTACGGTATTATCTCGTAAAATTTCTGAGTTAGGTATTTATCCTGCGGTAGATCCTTTGGATTCTACTTCAAGAATTATGTCTCCTGAAATATTAGGAGAAGAACATTATAATTGTGCAACTAGAGTAAAAGAGTTGTTGCAACATTATAAAGAATTACAAGATATTATTGCTATTTTAGGAATGGATGAACTTTCTGAAGAAGATAAGTTAGCAGTTCATAGAGCACGTAGAGTGCAACGATTTTTATCGCAACCGTTTCATGTTGCAGAACAATTTACAGGAATTCCAGGGGTTTTAGTTGATATTAAAGACACTATTAAAGGATTTAATATGATTATGGATGGTGAATTAGATAAATATCCAGAAGCAGCATTTAACCTTAGAGGCTCTATACAAGATGCTATTGATGCAGGTGAAAAAATGTTAGCAGAAGCATAATTCAATTGACAATTTAAAAATTATGATTTTAGAAATAGTTTCACCAGAAGCAACTTTATTATCCTCAGAAGTAGATATTGTGTCTGTTCCAGGAATTAATGGTGAGTTTCAAATGTTAAATAATCATGCTCCAATAGTTTCTTTGTTGGTGAAAGGTAATGTTAAGTTTAAAGGTTCAAAGATTACTATTGACCAAGAATTTGAAAATCAGTTCACAATCTCAAAAGACGAATATACACTACCTATTAAAAGTGGTACTATTGAAATGAAAGAAAATAAAGTTATTATTTTAGCTGACTAATAAATAGGTTGTATATCCGTCATTCTGAACCTGCCAGCAGCAGGCGGGCTTGTTTCAGAATCTCATGATGATTATAAATCAACATAATAAAGTGAGACCCTGAAATAAATTCAGGATGATGTGTTAACCATATGATTGAAAACAGATATACATTAAATAAGTTACTTAATATTATATAAAAAAATCCTTAGAAATTATTCTAAGGATTTTTTTATGTTTTAAATTAAAGTTCTTTTAAGAAAATAACTTCACAATATCGTTTCCGTTAGCAAGTAATAGTAATGCAATCAATAGTATAAATCCTGTAATTTGAGCATATTCTAAAAATTTATCACTTGGTTTTCTTCCAGTAATTATTTCATATAAAGTAAACATTACATGACCACCATCTAAAGCAGGAATAGGAAGCAGGTTCATAAACCCAAGCATAATAGATAAAAAGGCAGTTATATTCCAAAAGGCTTGCCAACTCCAAGTAGATGGAAATATATTACCTATAGCAATAAAACCACCAATACTAGTTGCTCCTTTTTTGGTAAACACATATTTAAATTGTTTTACGTAGTCTTTCAATTTCCAAATTGCTAATGAATTTCCTTTAGGAATACTTTCTAAAAATGAATAGTTTTTATGTTGTATATTAATTGCATTTGAAGTATTCCAAGTAACTCCAATTTTACCTTTTTTATCTGGATTAAAAGTGACACTTTTTTCTTTGCCGTTTCTTTTGAACTTAAGTGTTATTTTATTTTTAGAATTAATATCAAAATTTTTAATTTGATACGTATAGGAAATAGGTATATTATTAAAAGCAAGAATTTTGTCTCCTTTTATAAGCCCCGCTTTTTCAGCAGGGTAATTTGGAATAACAGAATCTATAACCGCTGGAATTCTAGGTTCAAAAGGAGTCATAATCCCTTTTTGCCACATTATTTCACCTATATTTTCTGGAATTTTAATAGTTTCTTCTTCACCGTTTTCATGTAAAACATCTAAGGTTTTTAAATTTCTTAGAAATAAAAACATGTTAACATCAGTAACATCGGAAGGTGTTTTACCATTAAATTTTAAAATTTTGTCACCATCTTTAAATCCGTAATCTTTAAATACTTGGTTTACGGTAAATCCTTGTTTAACATCTAAAGGTTTTATAAAGTCTGCTCCCCAAACAAAGGTTATCATAATGTAAATTAGAATTCCTAAAATAAAATTCATAAGTACACCACCTAACATAATTATCAGTCTTTGCCAAGCAGGTTTTGATCTAAATTCCCAAGGTTGTGCAGGTTGTTTTAGTTGCTCGGTGTCCATGCTTTCATCAATCATACCCGCTATTTTAACATAACCACCTAACGGAATCCAACCAATACCATAAACAGTTTCTCCAATTTTCTTTTTAAAAATAGAAAATTTATAATCAAAAAATAAGTAGAATTTTTCTACTCTTGTTTTAAATATTTTTGCAGGTATAAAATGTCCTAATTCGTGTAAAACAATTAAAAATGATAAGCTTAATATAAATTGGGTTGCTTTTATTACAATATCCATAAATGTTATTCAAATTACTAAAATCGCACAAATGTACGTTTTTAAATACAGTTGTAAAAGCAGATAAATTAAGTAATTAGATTATTTAACAAAGTTTTAGAATAGATAGAGTTTTTCCAGTAAAAGCATTATAAAATTTTGGGGAGTTACTTTCTTTAAAAAATAAAATAGCTTACTATTAATATTAAAATAATTATAAATGAGATTGTAATTATTTTTTTTTGATGCGAAGGAAAAGTGTTTGTATAGTAAAGACCATAAAAAAATATTGGAGGGATAATAATCAATTGCGTTAATAGCATTTTATCATTATACCATTTATCATTTCTATTCATAGTTTATTTATTTTATTTTTAAAATAATCATTATAAAAAGTACTAATTTTAACAATGTTAAAATTAGTACTTTTTCAATAGTTTATGATTCATAGGTTATACCATCACCACCCAATTGCCCAGACATATTAACAAAATTAATACCTCCCCAAAGTTCTATCCAAATAAACCCCCCATTAGTTTCCTTAATTTCATTCGCATTCATTTCTAGAACACCATAATTTTCTAAATTTTTCATTTTTTAAAATTTAAAGTTAAACATTTTGTTTTTGTCCTTAAACTTTTATAGAGTAAAATTGTGTACACTTTAAAAAGATTACTTCACTAAAGTTTGTAATGACGGTTTAAAACAATATACTACGTCTAGTATTCTGTTTTAATTTTGCTAAATTAATTTCCTCCACTCTAATTGCATTGGAGTAAAGAGTTTATTTTTAATTTTATAGCTAATTCCAATATTTAATTCTAACATTTTAACTAATAATACTAAATTTGTGGTCTAATTAAAAAATCATGGATTTAAAATTTTTTAAAAAATCAATTCCAACATTGGCTTTAATGGCGTTATTATCTGTTGGAATGATTTATGCCATTTATGCTGTTTTAACACCTAAAAAAAAATTACCTATTTACAATCCTGCGGATGTTAACCCAAAATTAGTGGATGAAAGTTTATGGCACATTCATCGCAATCATAAAGTTGCAGATTTTAAACTTATTAATCAAAATGGAGATACCATAACTCAAAAAGATTATGAAAATAAAATTTATGTGGCTGATTTCTTTTTTACGCGTTGTAAAACCATTTGCCCTATAATGACTAGCAACATGGAAAAAATACAACAAGTATTTTTAAAAGATGATGATGTAAAATTTTTATCTTTATCGGTAACTCCTGTAATTGATAGCGTTTCGGTTTTAAAAGATTATGCCATTCAAAAAGGAGTAATAGATTCAAAATGGAATGTTACCACTGGTAATAAAAAAGAAATTTATAATTTGGCTCGAAAAAGTTATTTTGTGGTAACTGACCAAGGCGATGGCGGATTACAAGATTTTATTCATACCGAAAATTTTGTACTGGTCGATAAAAATAAACAAATTAGAGGATTCTATGATGGTACTGATTTAAACGACATGAATAGGTTGATTTCAGATATAAAATTATTAAAAACACAACAATAGTTTTAATGATATTTATCATTGTTTAGAATGATTCTAATTTATTATATTTGCCATTATTAAGAATTATTATAAATAATGGGAAGTACTATAGCAGATTTGAAGATTGGAGAATGTGGAATTATTGAAGATTTTTCTTTAAATGCTATACCATTAAAGTTACTTGAAATGGGTTGTTTGCCCGGACAAGAAGTTGAGTTATTACAAGTTGCTCCTTTTAAAGATCCTTTATATATAAAAGTTAACGGAAGTTATTTAGCTATTAGAATTGAAACTGCTGAAAAAATTAATATTATAAGGCTGTAAATGAAAAAAAATAAAGTTGTTAAACTAGCCTTAGTTGGAAATCCAAATACAGGAAAAACTTCTTTATTTAATCAGCTAACAGGATTAAATCAAAAAGTAGGAAATTACCCAGGAATAACCGTTGATAAAAAATTAGGTAAATGTAAAATTTCAGAAGAACTTACAGCTGAAGTTATTGATTTACCAGGAACTTACAGTATAAATCCTTCAACTTTAGATGAAACCATAGTTTTAGACACCTTATTAAATAAAAATAATTCTTCTTTCCCAGATGTAGTGGTTGTAGTTGCCGAGGTAGAAAATCTAAAACGAAATTTATTATTATTTTCTCAAATTAAGGATTTAAAAATTCCGACTCTTTTAGTCATTAATATGAAAGACCAAATGCAACGCAAAGGTATTTCAATTGATATTGATAAATTAAAAGATGAATTAAAATCAGAAATTATTTTAATAAGTGCTCGAAAAAAATTAGGAATTGATAATCTTAAAAAAGAAATTTTAAATTATAAAAACTGGGATACCACCCCAATTGCTAATATTTCTGATAAAATTGATGCTGATTTTTTTAAAGAAGTAGAAAACATTTTTTCAGATTTTTCTTTGTATAAATCTTGGCTACTTATAACACAGCAACAACATTGTAATTTTTTAAATAAAGCAGAGCAAACAAAAATTAAAAAATTTACTGAGAACAAAGAGCAAATAAAAAGATATCAGCATAAAGAAACGATTTATAGGTATCAAAAAATAAATGAAATTTTAAAAAAGACATATTTGGTAGATAAATCTAAAGCTACTGATTTACGTAGCAAATTAGATAAAATTTTAACCCATAAAGTATTTGGATATGTATTTTTCGCTTTAGTGTTATTTCTTATTTTTCAATCTATTTTTTCTTGGGCAACGTTACCAATGGATTTTATTGATAAAATGTTTGTGGACTTAAAAGTTTTAGTTAAAAATAACTTACCAGCAGGAACTTTAACTAGTTTAATAACAGAAGGTATTATACCAGGTGTTGGAGGTGTTTTAATTTTTATTCCACAAATTACTATTTTGTTTGCTTTTATTTCTATTCTAGAAGAAACTGGCTATATGAGCCGAGTAGTTTTTTTAATGGATAAAATTATGCGTCGTTTTGGAATGGGAGGTAAAAGCATTATTCCATTAATTTCAGGAACAGCATGTGCTATACCAGCTATTATGGCATCTAGAAATATTAGTAATTGGAGAGAACGTTTAATTACAATATTAGTAGTTCCATTTACAACTTGTTCGGCTCGTTTACCAGTTTATGCCATATTGATTTCAATAATAATTCCACAAAAACATGTGTTAGGTATTTTTAATTTACAAGGATTAACCTTAATGGGATTGTATTTATTAGGTTTTACCGCTGCAATTTTATCTGCAATTTTGTTAAATTATGTATTAAAAATCAAGCATAAATCTTTGTTTGCAATTGAAATGCCTAACTACAAATTGCCTTCTGTTAAAAATATATTTTACACCGTTGTTGAAAAAGTAAAAGCATTTATAACAGGTGCAGGAAGTATAATTTTAGCAATTTCAATTGTATTGTGGTTTTTAGCATCTAATGGATCAACTAATTTTAAAAATGCAAAAGAAATTGTTTCAAATCAGAATAAAAATATAAACATTTCAAAAAAAGAATTACATAAAAAAATAGCATCTTACAAATTAGAGAATTCATATATTGGAATGATGGGAAAAACCATTGAACCAGTTATTAAACCCATGGGATATGATTGGAAAATAGGAATTGCTTTAATCAGTTCTTTTGCAGCTAGAGAAGTTTTTGTTGGTGCACTTGCTACTATCTATAATGTTGAAAGTGATAATAACAATACAAGTACTATAAAACAAAGAATGGCTAGTGAAATTAATCAACAAACAGGTAAAAAACGCTTTAATTTTGCTACGGGGATGTCTTTATTAATATTTTATGCCTTGGCGATGCAATGTATGGCAACTTTAGCTATTGTTAAACGGGAAACTAAAAGTTGGAAATGGCCAATTTTACAATTAATAGGAATGAGTACTTTAGCATATATTATTTCAGTTTTAACCTTTTCATTTTTAAACTAATGCAAGAAATTATAACATATATAGTATTAGCATTTGCTGTTGGATTTCTAGTCAAAAAATACCTTTTTAAATCGAATAAAAAAGGAGATTGTGGTCCAGATTGTAAATGCTAAAACCTAATTTTATTTTTTAAGCTTTCTTTTTATTAGAACTTAAGGGATTTCTTTATTTTTGATAAAAATAGAGGATATGAATATTGTTGTTTTTGGAGCCGGAGGAGTTGGTGGTTATTTTGGAGCGAAATTGACCAAATCAGGTAATAAAGTAACCTTTATTGCTAGAGGTAAACACCTAGAGGCAATTAAAAAAAACGGACTTCAAATTAAAAGTATTAATGGCAATTTTACTGTTTTTCCAAAAGCTACTAATTCGTTAAAAGAAATTAAAACTAAACCCGATTTAATTATTTTAGGGATAAAATCTTGGCAAATTGAAGACGTTGCACGTCAAATAAAACCAATTATTTCAAAAAACACCTTAGTGCTTCCATTACAAAATGGAGCCGATAATGTGGATAAATTACTTGCTGTTTTAAATGCTGAAAATGTGTTGGCGGGTTTATGTAGAATAGTAAGTAAAATTAAATCTCCCGGAATTATAAATCATTTTGAATATGAGCCTGAAATTATTTTTGGAGAAATTTCAAATGAAAAAACAAATCGAGTTAAAAAAATTAAACAAACGTTTGATGAAGCTCAGTTTAAAAATGAAATTGCAACTGATATTCAATTAGCTATTTGGAAAAAATTCTTATTTATTGCCACTTTTAGTGGGTTAGCCGCTTTAACCAGAACACCTATTGGAGTATTAAGAACTTCAACGTATTTAAGAAATTTGATGTTAAAAACTGCAAAAGAAATTGTGAAAATTGCCAATGTAAAAAATATCAACTTATCTAAAATAGATATTGATAAAACATTTAAAATTTATGACAAATTAGATCCAAAAACTACGGCTTCTATGCAACGTGATGTTATGGGAAATAAGCCAAGTGAATTAGAAAATTTTAATGGGTACGTGGTCAATCAAGGAAAAAAGCTAAAGATAAAAACTCCAATAAATGAACTGATTTACCAAACACTATTGCCTCAAGAAAATTCAGCAAGAAACCTAAACTAGCTTGGTTTTAGGAGTTTTGCTAATCATATAAACACCAACTATTACTAACAAACAGCTTATTATTTTTAGTAAATTTATGTCGTTCGCATATTCTGTATGCCCAAAACCAAATGCATAAATACCCACAAAAATAAAACTTAAAACGGGTTGCAAATAAATATAGCTTCCGTTTACCGATGGTGAAACTTTAGATAATGCATAAATATTAAATAAATAAGTTAAAAATGTAGTACAAATTACCACAAAAGCAACAATTAAATAGGTGTTTAGTGTAAATGCAGCAAAATTGGTGGTTAAAACATCGTTTATTCCTATGGGGAACATAAAAATAAAACCGAATAAAAACACCCAGCTTATTACAGTAATTGGATTGTATTTTTTCATTAAAGGTTTTACATAAACTAAATAAAAAGCATAAGAACAAGCATTTATAAACACAAAAATATTTCCTAAAGTAGAACTTGTTCCACCTGATTTTTTACCATACCAGATTAATAAAAAAGCTCCAATACCACCAATTATTATTCCAATAATTTTATTATTTGTTATTTTTTCTTTTAGCATAAAAGCACTAAAAACTAATACTAAAACAGGTACTGCTGTAATAATTATAGAAGCATCAATAGGAGAGGTTAAATTAAGTCCGTGAAAAAACAATAACTGATTTGTGGCAACTCCAAATAAGCCACCAACAGCAAATTTTATGTAATCTTTTTTATCAATTTTCTCTTTAATATAAATTCTAATAACCCAAAATAATATACCAGCACCAAAAATTCTTAGAAAAACAAAAGCTGAAGGTCCAATTTTGGCAGGCATTATTCCTTTGGCAATCAAATGATTTGCACCATAAATAATATTTGCTCCTAATAAGGCTAAATGAGCTTTGTAAGTATTTTTCAATTTAAAATTGTTTAAATTATTTGAAGGCGGAAAAGTACAAAATATGAAGTTACAAATAGTAAGTTTTGACTAAATAGAATACTAAAAAAAAGGATAGTTTAATTTAAAGATGCTAAAATTTTATCCTTTTCACTTTTAGCATATTCATATCCTATTTCATACGCTTTATCAATATGTTTTGCATCTAAAACTCCAATTTTATTAATTTCAGGAGGAGAAAAAACATAGTTGCAAAGTTCAAATTTTTGAATATTATTAGCATCTAAGCCAATATGATAAATTCTATACAATAATTTTAAAGAAGTGTTAATCTCTGTTTTATCAATAACTTCAACAGGGTTTACAAAGCTGCCTAATATAATATCACAATCTTTTTTTAAAGGTTCAATAGGAAAATTATTTAATATACCACCATCAGAATACATGCTTCCGTTAATTTCCATAGGTGAAAAAACTGGAGGTAAAGCTGAAGATGCAATTAAAGGTTTTACAAGTTCTCCTTTATCAAAATAATCTAACCTTCCTGTTAGCAAGTTGGTTGCAGTAACTGTTAAAGGATATTTTAAACTTTCAAAAGAATCATTTATAAAATATTTCCTAAAAAATAAAATATATTTATCACTATCCATAATACCAGGTTTATTTTTGGCGTATAAGGAAAATTTCAGCAATGGAGTTTTATGAAAAAAAGCCAACATCTCTTTTGGGGAATAACCATAAGCATACAATGCAGCAACCAATGCACCTGCACTTGTTCCGGATACTCTAGTTGGTATAATATTATTTTCTAATAAAAATTGAATAAACCCGATATGCGAAATACCTCTAACACCACCACCTGAAAGTACTAATCCAATTTTTTTCGCCATTTTTTTTGTTCAAAATTTAAGAATTACTCAAATTTACAAATTAAATCGAATTTTATCTTAAAAAAGATACTTTATAATTTTATAGAATAAGTGTAACTTTGCACTTTTAAAAATGGAGCGTAACTAATGGAATACAACTTTAGAAAAATAGAAGCAGATTGGCAAAAGTATTGGGCAAAAAATCAAACTTTTAAAGCAGAAAATAAATCAGATAAACCAAAGTTTTATGTGTTAGATATGTTTCCATATCCTTCTGGAGCAGGATTACATGTGGGGCATCCGTTAGGTTATATAGCTTCCGATATTTATGCTAGATATAAAAGGCATAAAGGATTTAATGTAATGCATCCTCAGGGTTATGATTCTTTTGGATTGCCTGCTGAGCAATACGCAATTCAAACAGGGCAACATCCTGCAATTACTACCGAAGCAAATATAAAAACATACAGAAGGCAGTTAGATAAAATTGGATTTTCATTCGATTGGTCTAGAGAAATACGTACTTCGGATCCAAATTATTATAAATGGACACAGTGGATTTTTATCCAATTATTTGAATCATACTATTGTAAAGATGCAGATAAAGCAAGACCAATTTCTGAGTTAAAAGAAGTATTTTCTTTAGAAGGAAATAAAAATATTAATGCAGCTTGTGATGATGATGTAACTATTTTTTCTGCTGAAGATTGGAACAATTATTCAGAAGAAGAAAAACAAAAAATACTATTAAAATACCGTTTAACATTTTTATCTGAAACACAAGTAAATTGGTGTCCGCAATTAGGAACCGTTTTAGCAAATGACGAAATTGTAAATGGCGTTTCTGAACGAGGAGGTTATCCTGTAATTCGTAAAAAAATGATGCAATGGAGTATGCGTATTACTGCTTATGCACAACGATTATTAGATGGTTTAGATAAAATTGATTGGCCTCAACCATTAAAAGATTCACAAACCTATTGGATTGGTCGTTCAGAAGGAGCCATGGTTTCTTTCCCCATCCTACCCTTCCCCAAAGGGGAAGAAAATTCTTCTCAGGAATTTGGCTATATGACTGGTAGAAATAATTCTCATTTGTTATTGGAAAAAGCAAAAGAAATGAGGGCTAATCCAACAGAAGCGGAAGCTGTTTTATGGGCTAGTTTAAAAAGTAAAAAATTAGATTGTAAATTTAGACAACAACATTTAATAGATGATTTTATAGTTGATTTTGTTTGTTTATCTAAAAAGATAATTATTGAAGTTGACGGAAAAATTCATGATACTCAAGTTGAAAAAGATGCAGAAAGAACAAAAATTTTAGAAAATTTAGGATATAAAGTTCTTCGTTTTAAAAATGAAGAAGCACTAGGAGACTTAAATAAAGTTCTACTAGAAATAAAAGAGGAACTTGAAAAAGCTCCCCTTTCCATAGGAGAGGGGCCTGGGGAGAGGATAGATGTTTTTACCACACGTCCTGATACTATTTTCGGAGTAAGTTTTATGACCTTAGCTCCAGAGCATGAATTGGTAACTAAAATTACAACTTCGGCACAAAAAGATAAAGTGGAAGCATACGTAAAAGCTACTTCAAAACGAAGTGAATTAGAACGAATGGCTGATGTAAAAACCATTTCTGGTGTTTTTACAGGAGCTTATGCATTGCATCCTTTTACAGGTAAAAAAATTCCAATTTGGATTGGAGATTATGTATTAGCCGGTTATGGTACGGGTGCGGTAATGGCAGTACCTTGCGGTGATGAACGCGATTATGCTTTTGCTAAACATTTTGGTTTAGATATTCCAAATATTTTTGAAAACGTTGATATTTCAACGGAAGCATTTATAGATAAAGGAACAACAGTAATTGCAAATTCAGATTTTTTAAATGGATTGTCCTATAAAAAAGCGATGAAACGAGTTATTTTTGAAATTGAACAAAAAGGATTTGGTTACGGAAAAATTAATTATCGTTTGCGTGATGCGGTTTTTAGTCGCCAACGTTATTGGGGAGAACCTTTTCCTGTGTATTATAAAAACGGATTGCCACAAATGATTGACAGCAAATATTTGCCAATTGTTTTACCAAAAGTAGAAAAGTATTTACCAACGGAAGATGGAAAACCACCTTTAGGAAATGCAACCGTTTGGGCTTGGGATGTTAATAAAAATGAAGTTGTAAGTAATGAACTTGTCACCCTGAGCGAAGTTGAAGGGTCTCATCAGGATAATGGAATTTATCCACTTGAACTAAATACTATGCCAGGTTGGGCAGGAAGTTCATCTTACTTTAATCGTTATATGGATGCTAATAATCCAGATGAATTTGTGAGTAAAGAAGCGGTAAATTATTGGCGTGATGTTGATTTATACATTGGAGGTAGCGAACATGCAACCGGACATTTATTGTATTCTCGTTTTTGGCAAAAATTCTTATTTGATAAAGGTATTTTACCTGTTGATGAGTATGCAAAAAAACTGATTAATCAAGGAATGATTACAGGTACAAGCGCATTTGCATATCGTTGGGAATACAACAATCATGAAGATGATAAAACAAAAAAAATAATTTTTGTTAGTAAACCTACAATGGATAAAATTATTGCAGAAAGAAGCACTATTGAAAAAGCAGGAAAAGAGGTTAAAATAGATCCAACAGAATTATTGAGACAAACTGAAATTTCTAAATCAAAAGAAACGAATATTTGGTCGAATTTTACTCCGATTCATGTGGATGTTTCTTTAGTGAATAGTTCTGATGAATTAGATATTGAAGGATTTAAAAAATGGCGACCTGAATTTAAAAATGCTGAATTTATTGGAGAAAATGGAAAAATCCTATCTCCAACCCTTTCCAAAGGAAAGGGAGTTAATAGCGAAAATAAAGTCCTTCCCTTTGGGGAGGATTTAGGAGGGGATAAATATATTGTTGGACGTGAAGTTGAAAAAATGTCTAAATCTAAATACAATGTTGTAAATCCTGATGCTATTTGTGAAGAATATGGAGCTGATAGTTTACGATTATTTGAAATGTTTTTAGGACCGTTAGAACAATCAAAACCATGGAAAACATCTGGTATTTCAGGAGTTTTTAGTTTCTTGAAAAAATTATGGAAGTTATATATTGTAAATAATGAATTTTCTGTTTCTGATGAAGAGCCAACTAAAGAAGAATTAAAAACACTTCACAAAACCATAAAAAAAGTAGAAGAAGATATTGAAAATTTTTCATTCAATACTTCAGTTTCTACCTTTATGATTGCTGTTAATGAACTTACGGCGTTAAAATGTAATAAACGAGTAATTTTAGAACCTTTAGCAATAATTATTGAACCTTACGCACCTCATATTTCGGAAGAATTATGGAGAAAATTAGGTCATACTGAATCTATTTCAAAAGTTGATTTTCCAATTTTTAATGCGACTTATTTAGTAGAAAGCAGCAAAGAATATCCAATTTCATTTAATGGTAAAATGCGATTTAAAATGGAATTGCCTTTGGATATGAGTAAAGAACAAATTGAAAAAGCGGTGATGGCTCATAAAAAAACACAAGCTCAATTACAAGGAAGAACTCCTAAAAAAGTAATTGTTGTACCAGGTAAAATTGTGAATATTGTTGGGTAACCATTGATAACTAATGTTTAAAATGACATTCCTGCAAAAGCAGAAATTGTTTTAGAATAATCAAAATAAATTTCAGTCAAGGTTAAACTACAGGCTTGCTCAATTATTATTGAAAAAGTAAGAAAATGATAGATAAAAACGAAATAATAGGACTTATAGCAGCGGTTTTAACAACATCGGCATATGTACCTCAAGTGTATAAAACTTGGAAAACAAAATCAGTTGAAAATATTTCGTTAACTATGTACATTGTTATGGCTATTGGAATTAGTTTGTGGTTGTTATATGGCATTTATTTAAATAGTCTTTCTTTGATTCTTGCAAATAGTATAACCGTGATTTTAACTTTAATTATTATTATTTTTAAAGTTCGTTATAAATAAAATGTTTGGTATATTTATTGTTGAATAGGCTGTTAAATAATCAGTATATTTACTTCAAATATAACCATGAAAATTAAACAACTTTCATTACGGATTCGCATATTTTTATCAATGATTTTTTTAGTATTGTTGGCGTCAGTATTAATTGCTGCGGTTACCATATATCAATATAAAGAACAAACTAACGAATATAATAAAGGACGATTAGCACGAAAGGAAACCTCTGTAAAATCGGCTATAAATTATTGGTTAAATAGCGGGAATACATTTCCTTTAGAAACAAAATATTTACAATATATTTTTAAAGATAAAATTTATGAAATAGCAAATATTGAAAACCTCGAAATCAATATTTATGCTTTAGATGGTAAACTTGCTAAAAGCTCACATGCTGGTTTTGTAAAAAGCGATGCACCTTCCGTATTATCAGATACCGTTTTGAACTTCATTGAATCAGCTTATAATCATCATCTGGTAAACACCAAAATAGTTAAAAACTCTAGCTTACAATCGTCATATACCTATTTAACAGATACTAAATTTAAACCGATAGGCATTTTAAATCTACAATATGTTCAAGATAATTCTGTTCAAAACAAAGATTTAGAGGAGTTTTTAATGCGTTTAGCTTTGGTTTACGTGCTAATGTTTGGTTTAGCCATATTGTTAGCTTATTTTATATCCAGTTATATTACTAGAAATCTTAAAGCTATTACACTTAAAATTAAACACACTAGGTTGAATAAACAGAATGAGAAAATTATACTAAAAAATTCGAGTTCAGAAATTTTTACTTTAGTAAATGCGTATAATGCTATGGTTGATGAATTGGAAGAAAGTGCGGTAAAATTAGCACAAGGAGAACGAGAACAAGCTTGGAGAGAAATGGCAAAACAAGTAGCACATGAAATTAAAAATCCGCTAACTCCTATGCGACTTACCATACAAAGTTTTCAACGAAAATTTAATCCTGAAGATCCTGAAATTCATAATAAAATAAATGAATTTAGTAAAACCTTAATTCAACAAATAGATACCATGAGTTCTATTGCTTCAGCCTTTTCAGATTTTGCAAAAATGCCAACACAAAATAGAGAAGAATTAAATGTGGTGGAAGTTGTTAAACATGTTTTAGATATTTTTATTGAAGATTATATTGCTTATTTTCCTAAGAAAAAAATTATTCAAGCGGAGTTAGATAAAACACAATTAATAAGGATTGTAACTAACTTGGTAAAAAATGCAACACAAGCTTTAGCAGAAGTAGAAATTAAAAAAATTGAAATTACTGTAGATGAAACTGAAAAAGAAGTAATTATAAAAGTTGCCGATAACGGACAAGGAATTTCTGAAGAGGATAAAGCAAAAGTATTTGAGCCTAAATTTACTACTAAGTCAAGTGGTATGGGTTTAGGATTGCCTATGGTTAAAAATATTGTAGAAACTTACGGAGGATCTATAAGTTTTTCATCACAGCTTAATAAAGGAACTGTTTTTAAAATTATATTACCTAAAAAATAACATATGAATTATAATAATTTACTAATTGACAGGAAAGAAAATTATGCTATTGTAACGGTGAATAGACCGTCAAAATTAAACGCGTTAAACAAAGAAACTATTAGTGAATTGCACGATGCTTTTTTTAGTTTAGAAAAAGACAAACAAATAAAAGCAATTATTATAACAGGAAGCGGTGAAAAAGCTTTTGTTGCTGGTGCAGATATTTCAGAATTTGCAGATTTTAATGAGTCTGAGGGAGCTGAATTAGCTAGAAGTGGTCAAGAATTACTATTTGATTTTATTCAAAACTTATCCACACCAGTTATTGCTGCAGTTAATGGTTTTGCTTTAGGAGGAGGATTGGAATTAGCCATGGCTTCGCATTTTAGAGTGGCAAGTTTAAATGCTAAAATGGGTTTACCCGAAGTTAGTTTAGGCGTTATTCCAGGTTATGGAGGCACACAACGTTTGCCTCAGTTGGTAGGAAAAGGAAAAGCTATGGAAATGATAATGACTGCAGGAATGATTTCTGCGGTAGAAGCTAAAGAATGGGGATTGGTAAATTATGTAGTTGAATTAGATGAACTACTTTCATTATGTGAAAAATTAGCCTCAAAAATTGTTTGGAATTCTTCAACATCAATTGCAGCAGTAATTAAATCAGTAAATGCAAATTTTGAAACTGGCGTAAACGGATTTAATGTTGAAATTGAACAATTTGGAAAAGCTTTTGGAACGCATGATTTTAAGGAAGGAACAACTGCTTTTTTAGAAAAACGCAAACCTAATTTTGAGTAAAATTTAGAAGCTGTTATTGCTGATGATGTCATAACTATGACAATCTTTAAATTAAACAAATTATAAAAGATGATGATTAAATAGGTAATACCATTTTAACTGTATACTGTTAACCTGAGTTCGACCTAAGGATTTACTTTAAACAACTGAAAATCAAAATGTCATTGCGAAAATTATAAATGTAGTGCTATAATTTAAAGCAATCTTTTTCATAAAAATGAGATTGCTTCCTCATTTCGCTTTGCTTCATCCATCGCAATGACGTAGCTTGTTGATTTTCAATCCAGTATTTATTTTCTTATATAGAACTTAGGTTGTTACTAAGTACTGTTTACTTTTTACCATTCCATTCATCATAAAACTGCTGAAGAAAAACCTCCATATAAACATGTCTTTCTTCTGCAATTTTTTTACCGGTTTTTGTGTTCATTCTTTCTTTTAAAAGCAATAATTTTTCGTAAAAATGATTAATAGTTGGAGCCTTAGAATGTTTATATTCCTCTTTAGTCTGATTTAATTTCGGTGGAATTTCAGGATTGTACAAGGTTCTGTTTTTAAAACCTCCATAATTAAAACATCTTGCAATTCCTATCGCACCAATAGCATCCAACCTATCAGCATCTTGTATCACTTTAAGTTCAGGAGAATTAAATTGTTGTTTAAAATTTCCACCTTTAAAAGAAATATTAGTTATAATATTTTCCACATGTTCAATTATAGCATTTTCCACATGTTGATTTTCTAAAAATTCTTGAGCCATTTTAGGACCAACAGTTTCATCGCCATTATTAAATTTAGAATCGGCAATATCATGTAATAAAGCACCTAATTCCACAATAAAATTATCAACATTTTCATCTTTTGCTATTAATTTAGCATTATTCCAAACCCGTAAAATATGAAACCAATCATGACCTCCTTCAGCATTTTTTAAGGTTTGCTGTACAAATGTTTTAGTGTTGTTAATAATTTGTTCTTTATTCATGGTTTAAAAGTAGAAAAATTTAAGAAAATAATAAGGGTGTCATTCTGAATTTATTTCAGAATCTCACTATTTTGAATGTGAGTTGTTATGAAAACCTAAATTAAGTTTACCTGTGGCTGGCAGGTTCAGGTTGATGTAACTTTGTCAATAAATAGTTGAAATATTAGTAAATAGCGGTGCACTTTCCATTAATACATTCAACGCTGGTAGGAGGTGAAACTACAGTACAGTCAGAAAAAATGCCCCACTTTTTATTATATAAATCTTCTTTTAAGTTGTATTCAGCTACTTTTTCTTTTAATAATTCAACATTTATGGAAGTGCTGTAAATCAAATAACTTTTTGGACCTCCACAAGCTTTGCTTCCAAAGGCTATAAAATCACAATTCGTATTTTCTGAACAAGTTCCTGCGGAAATTAATTGCTCAATATTATTATTTAAAAGTGTTAACGCTGCTAAATCTTCTTCCTGAGAAGTATCAGAATTATTGGAGCAACCAAAAACGATTGTTAAAATAACAATCGTTTTAAATAAAAGTTTAAATTTTTTCATGCTATTAATTTTTATAATCTCAATTTATTCAAAAGATTTGAACTATAAAAATTAATTAAGTAATTTAACAAAACTCATCGTAAGCAGCAGCCAAATTAGCCGCAATAACTTCCGCAGGTCTTCCTTCAATATGATGACGTTCTAACATATGAACCAATTCGCCATCTTTAAACAAAGCAATTGCTGGTGATGATGGTGGAAACGGAATCATATTTTCACGAGCTGTTGCTGTTGCTTCAGCATCTACGCCAGCAAAAACGGTTACCAATTGATTTGGTATTTTATCAAATTGTAAAGATGAAATTACTCCTGGGCGTGCAGAACCTGCAGCACAACCACAAACTGAATTTACCATAATTAAAGTGGTTCCTTCTTTTTTTAAAGCATTAGTTACTTCTTTAGAAGTATGTAATGAGGTAAAACCTGCATTTTCTAATTCTTCTTGCATTGGTTTTACTAATTCTGGTGGATACATATTTTTATTTTTTAGTTAGATATTTTAAAACGCAAATATACTAGTTTTAGTTCTTAAAATTTATAAATTTTTTAACGATAAAAAGCTTACGCTATTTTATAAAGAAAGGTAATACTTGTATCTTTGCAACTTTAAAAACAAATATGGGAAATTTTTTAAAATGGTTAGGTGCTGGACTTGGATTTTCATTAGGTGGTCCAATTGGTAGTGTTTTAGGTTATGCAGTTGGAAGCTTTATTAGTGGTTTTTCAAAAGAAGATGTTGAACGAGCTAAACAATTTAAAACCAGTAGTGTAAATACACAAGCAGGCGATTTTGAAATTAGTTTACTTATTTTATCTTCTTTAGTAATTAAGGCTGATGGGAAAGTTAATGAAACAGAATTGGTGTTTGTTAGAAATCATTTTAAACGAATGTATGGAGAAGAACGTGCTGCTAATGCTTTTAAATTATTTAAAGGATTTATAAAAAGCAATAAAATTTCTACTCGTCAAGTATGTTTGCAAATTCGACAAAATATAACGCATGCATCTCGTTTGCAATTAGTCCATTTTTTATTTGGAATTGCTAAAGCAGATGGTTTTGTTTCAGAAGTAGAAGTTGATGTAATTAAAAATATATCAGGCTATTTAGGGGTAAGTTCTTATGATTTTGAATCTATTAAAGCTATGTTTTATGATAGTTCAGATAGTTCGTATAGAATATTGGGAATAGAAAAATCAGCAACGGATATTGAAGTTAAAAAAGCGTATAGAAAAATGGCTAAAAAATATCACCCAGATAAACTGCAACATTTAGGAGAACAACTTAAAAAAGGAGCTGAAGAAAAATTTAAGGAAGTGCAAAAAGCATATGATCTTATCCAAAAAGAAAGAGGTTTATAATTTAAAGATTTTAGAGCAGTATTTCGTGATTTTATGTACGGTTATTTTCAATAAAATATGTAATTTCGCAAACTAATTGATTTATAGTAGCAAAAATGAGTAAAAAGTTTAGAGAATATAAAGGATTGAGCCTCACTAAAGTAGCAGAAGAAACTTTAGCATTTTGGGAAGCAGAGCATATTTTCGAAAAAAGTATAACTACCCGTGATGAAAATAAACCTTTTGTGTTTTTTGAAGGCCCACCTTCTGCAAACGGTTTGCCAGGTATTCATCATGTAATGGCTAGAGCCATAAAAGATATATTTTGCCGCTATAAAACCTTAAAAGGTTTTCAAGTTAAACGAAAAGCTGGTTGGGATACACATGGTTTACCTGTGGAATTAGGTGTTGAAAAAGAATTAGGAATTACCAAAGAAGATATCGGTAAAAAAATTAGCGTTGAAGCATACAATGAAGCTTGTAAAAAAGCGGTTATGCGTTATACCGATATTTGGGAAGAATTAACGCGCCGAATGGGGCATTGGGTAGATATGCACGATCCTTATGTAACCTACAAACCAAAATATATGGAAACGGTTTGGTGGTTGTTGTCTCAGTTATATAAAAAAGATTTAATTTATAAAGGATATACCATTCAGCCATATTCACCAAAAGCGGGTACAGGATTAAGTTCTCATGAATTAAATCAACCAGGAACTTATCAAGATGTTACAGATACAACAGTTGTTGCCCAATTTAAAGCAATAAAAAATACCTTGCCAGAAGTTTTAAAAGATGTGACAGGTGATATTTTCTTTTTAGCTTGGACAACTACACCTTGGACGTTGCCTTCAAACACAGCATTAACCGTTGGTAAAAAGATGGATTATGTGTTGGTTAAATCGTTTAATGAATATACTTTTAAACCGATTAATGTAATTTTAGCAAAAGCATTGGTAGCCAAACAATTCACAAAAAAATATTTTGCTGTTGAAAATGAAGATGAATTGGCTGCGTACAAAAATAATGATAAAAAAATTCCATTTATCATCGTAAAAGAATTTAAAGGAGTAGATATTCTAGAATCAAGGTACGAGCAATTAATGCCTTATGCATTGCCATATCAAAACCCTGAAAATGCTTTTAGAGTTATTGCTGGGGATTTTGTAACTACGGATGATGGTACAGGAATTGTACATACTGCACCAACTTTTGGAGCAGATGATGCAATGGTTGCTAAAAAAGCGAAACCTGAAGTGCCACCAATGTTGGTGTTAGATAATCATGGAAATCCGGTTCCGCTAGTAAATTTACAAGGAAAATTCATCAAACAGATGAAAGAATATGCCGGTAAATATGTGAAAAATGAATATTATGTGGATGAACCAGCACCTGAACGTTCTTTAGATGTTGAAATTGCGATTCAATTAAAAGAGGAGAATAAGGCATTCCACGTAGAAAAATATCGCCACAGCTATCCACATTGTTGGAGAACTGATAAACCTATATTATATTATCCATTAGATTCTTGGTTTATTAAAGTTACCGATAAACGAGATAGAATGTTTGAGCTAAATAAAACCATTAATTGGAAACCAAAATCAACAGGAGAAGGAAGATTTGGAAACTGGTTAAAAAATGCCAATGACTGGAATTTGTCTCGATCTCGTTATTGGGGAATTCCACTACCAATTTGGAGAACGGAAGATGGCACAGAAGAAATTTTAATAGGTTCCGTTGAAGAATTAAAAGCGGAAATGCAAAAAGCTGTGAAAGCTGGATTTATGAAGTCAGATATTTTTGACGATTTTGAAGTTGGAAATATGACTGAAGAAAACTATGATAAAATCGATTTACATAAAAATGTGGTAGATGGAATTACATTAGTTTCTGCCTCTGGAAAACCTATGAAAAGAGAACCTGATTTAATTGATGTTTGGTTCGATTCAGGTTCTATGCCTTATGCACAATGGCATTATCCGTTTGAAAACAAAGAATTGATTGATGATAAAAAATTCTATCCTGCCGATTTTATTGCGGAAGGTGTTGACCAAACACGTGGATGGTTTTATACGTTACATGCTATTGGAACCATGGTTTTTGACTCGGTTGCTTATAAAAACGTGGTTTCTAACGGATTGGTGTTAGATAAATTAGGTAAAAAAATGTCCAAACGCTTAGGAAATGCTGTTGATCCATTTGAAACTATGGATAAATTTGGTCCAGATGCTACTCGTTGGTATATGATTTCTAACGCAAATCCGTGGGATAATTTAAAATTTGATATTGAAGGAATTGATGAAGTTCGCCGTAAATTCTTTGGAACATTGTATAATACGTATTCTTTCTTTTCGTTATATGCTAATTTAGATAATTTTACCTACGCAGAAGATGAGATAGCAATAGAAAAAAGACCAGAAATTGATCGTTGGGTTTTATCAGAATTAAATACCTTAGTTAAAAATGTTGAAAATTTTTATGAAGATTATGAACCAACAAAAGCAACACGAGCCATTCAAAATTTTGTAACAGAAAATTTGAGTAACTGGTTTGTTCGTTTAAGTAGAAGACGTTTTTGGAAAGGAGAATATGAAACTGATAAAATATCGGCTTATCAAACTTTATACACTTGTTTAGTAACAGTTGCTAAGTTAGGCTCACCTGTTGCTCCATTTTTTATGGATAATTTGTATAAAGATTTAATTGGTGTAACTGGAAAAGAAAAATTTGAGTCTGTACATTTAACAAATTTCCCAACATATAATAAAGAGTTGGTTGATAGTGATTTAGAGCATAAAATGCAACAAGCACAAAAAATATCATCTATGGTTTTATCACTTCGAAAAAAAGAAATGATAAAAGTACGTCAGCCGTTACAACGTATTATGATTCCGATATTGGATGAAAATGACAGAAAAGAAATTTTAGCTGTTGAAAACTTGATAAAATCAGAAGTTAATATTAAAGAAATTGAACTAATTGATGATGCTTCAGGAATACTGGTTAAAACCATAAAGCCTAATTTTAAGGTGTTAGGACCAAAGTTTGGAAAAGATATGCGATTGGTAGCACAAGCTATTCAAAATTTAACACAAGAAGACATTTCAATTGTTGAAAAACAAGGAAATATTTCTTTAAATATAAATGAAAAAGTTGTAAATTTAACCCTCAGTGAAGTTGAAATTACCTCTCAAGATATAGAAGGATGGTTAGTGGCAAATCAAGGAGGTTTAACTGTTGCTTTAGATGTAACTATTACTGATGAATTACGCAATGAAGGAAATGCGAGAGAATTAGTGAATAGAGTTCAGAATTTAAGAAAAGAAACTGGTTTGGATGTAACTGATAAAATAAAGTTAGTTATTCAAAAAAATGACATATTAGAGCAATCTATTAAAGCAAATGAACAATATATTAAAACAGAAACGTTAACTAATGAATTGGTGTTTATAAAAAATCTAGAAAAAGGTATAGAAATTGCTTTTGATGATGTAAACACCAGAATATTAATTGAAAAAGTATAAATTATGAGTAAAAAAACAAGATATTCCGGCAAAGATTTGGCTGAATTCAAAGAGCTAATTTTGAAAAAAATAGCACATGCAGAAGAAGATTTGGCACTTTTAAATAGTTCATTTAAAAACGATAGTAATAACGGTACAGATGATACATCTCCAACATTTAAAGCTTTTGAAGAAGGTTCAGAAACCATGTCAAAAGAAGCAAATGTACAATTGGCAATTCGTCAAGAAAAGTTTATTAGAGATTTGAAAAACGCATTACTTCGTATTGAAAATAAAACTTATGGAATTTGCCGTGTAACAGGTAAATTAATTCAAAAAGAACGTTTAAAATTAGTGCCTCATGCTACTTTAAGTATAGAAGCAAAAAAAATGCAAAATTAATAACTAAGCTTTCGTAAGGAAGCTTTATTTTTAGGAATACCAATTGAAAAAAGCAGTAAGTATTATTCTATTAGTTTTATTAATTGATCAAATTAGTAAAATTTATATCAAAACAAATTTTTTATATGGTGAAGAAGTAGTTGTTTTTAACTGGTTCAGAATTCATTTTATTGAAAATAATGGCATGGCTTGGGGAGCTGAGTTTGGCGGGAAAGCAGGAAAGCTATTTTTAACAATTTTCAGGTTATTTGCAATTACCGGAATAGGTTATTGGCTTTTTAAATCTATTAAAAATAATGCCCCAAACCTATTAATTGTTGCTGTATCTTTAATATTTGCAGGTGCTTTAGGTAATATTATCGATTCTGTTTTTTATGGAATTATTTTTAATACGCCACACAATGCAACCGCAACTTTATTTGCTAGCCAACCTTATGGGAAATTGTTTTTTGGTAAAGTGGTAGATATGTTATATTTCCCAATATGGAGTGGAAATTTACCCTCTTGGATTCCTTTTTACGGAGGAAAACCTTTTACTTTCTTTAACGCTATTTTTAATGTTGCTGATACCGCTATTTCTACAGGTGTTGGAATTTTAATTGTGTTTAACAAAAAAGTTTTTAAAAAGTAAATTAAAATTTAATAATTAGATAACATTAGTTTATCTATTAATCGTATATTTGCGATTAACATTTAATCAATCAAAAATTAATTTTATAAAAAATGAAAATAGTAAAAGTATTAGGAACGGGTTGTTCAAGTTGTAAACGTACTGAGGAAATTTTAAACGCAGTAATTGAACAGTTAAATTTAGATTTGAAAGTTGAAAAAGTAGAAGATATTCAAGAAATAATGAAATACAATGTTATGAGTACTCCAGCTATTGTAGTTGATGATATTGTAGTTTTAAAAGGAGGTGTTCCAAGTTTGTCAGATGCAAAAGAAATATTGGAAAATGCCAGTGTTGCTAGTTCTTGTTCTGGTGATGGTTCTTGTTGTGGTGGAGGAAACCATGAACATGGTGAAAGTTGTAATTCTGAATCACATACAAAAGAAGGTTCTTGTTGTAGTCATTAATTTTAGAAAAACAACCAACAAATGAAAACAAGATTAAAACTACTTGATCGTTTTTTAACACTTTGGATATTTCTTGCTATGGCAATTGGTATTGGCTTAGGAGTTCTTTTTCCAAACATGGAAAATTTTACAGATGCTTTATCTGTTGGAACCACAAATATTCCACTGGCAATCGGATTAATATTAATGATGTATCCGCCACTAGCAAAAGTAGATTATAAATTATTACCCAAAGCTTTTAAAGATGTTAAACTGATGCGTTTATCTCTTTTTTTAAATTGGATTATCGGTCCTTTTTTAATGTTTTTTTTAGCAATCATATTTTTGCATGATTATCCTGGTTATATGACAGGTTTAATTTTAATTGGTTTGGCTAGGTGTATTGCTATGGTTATTGTTTGGAACGATTTGGCCGGTGGAAGTCGTGAATATGGAGCAACATTAATTGCCTTAAATAGTATTTTTCAGGTATTAACGTATAGTTTTTATGCTTGGCTATTTATAAGTGTTTTACCAAAATATTTTGGTTTAAAAGGTTATGATGTTGACATTTCTGTTTTTGAAGTCGCTAAAAGTGTGTTAATTTATTTGGGAATTCCGTTTTTAGCAGGCTATTTATCTCGTAGATACTTGACTAAATTTAAAGGAGAAAATTGGTATAAAAGAAAATTTATTCCATTTATTTCTCCTATTACTTTAATTGCATTATTAGCAACTATTGTATTAATGTTTAGTTTAAAAGGAGATATGATTTTACAATTACCTTTAGATGTAATTCGTGTAGCAGTACCATTAATTATCTATTTTATTGTGATGTTTTTAGTGAGTTTCTTTATAGCAAAATCTATGAAAGTTCCTTACGATAAAAATGCTTCAGTTGCATTTACAGCAACAGGTAATAATTTTGAATTAGCAATTGCAGTTTCCATTGCAGTTTTCGGATTAAATTCTGCCCAAGCTTTTACAGGGGTTATTGGCCCTTTAGTTGAAGTGCCTGTTTTAATTGGGTTAGTAAATGTATCACTTTGGCTTAAAAAGAAATATTATTAATCAATTTTATAAAAACAACTATCTGTTCGTCAATTTCTTTAGATTAGTAAACAGTTAAAAACATTTAAATTTGTGAACTTTCCTGAAATAGTTTCAGGATGTGTCGAGAACCTATAAAAGTTCTCTTTAATTTTTTCTAGATACTTTTTTGATTCATTTCATTGCTCAAAAAAACTCGAAATGACGCACTTAATAAATTAAATAAATGAAAATATTAATACTCTGTACCGGTAATTCTTGTCGCAGTCAAATGGCTGAAGGTTTTTTAAAATCTTTTGATAAAAAATTAGAAGTGTATTCAGCAGGAACAGAACCAACTTTAAAAGTACATCCAAAAGCAATACAAGTTATGGAAGAATTAGGCATTGATTTAAGTGCAAACAAGCCTAAATCGGTTAACCAATTTTTAAAAGATGAGTTTGATTATGTAATTACGGTTTGTGGCGGAGCAAAAGAAAGTTGTCCTATGTTTACAGGAAATGTAAAACATAGAATTCATATAGGTTTTGAAGATCCTGCCGATGCTGTTGGAACAGATGTGGAAATCACAACTGAATTTAGAAAAATTAGAGATGAAATTAAACAGAGATTTAATAGTTTCTATCTAAAAAATCTGATTAATGAAAATAAATCCTTTTAAATAATTATATTATGAAAAGAAGTTTGTCAGATATTCAATACAAAGAAGATACTGAAAAATTGGCTCGTTTTGCTAAAGCATTGGGGCATCCTACAAGAATAGCAATTTTAAAACATTTAGAAAATCAATCTTGTTGTTTTACAGGAGAATTGGTAGATGTTTTACCTTTAGCACAATCTACAATTTCACAACATTTAAAAGAATTAAAAAATGCAGGATTAATTCAAGGTGAATTAAAACCACCAAAAATAAAATACTGTATCAATCAAGAAAACTGGAGTAAAGCCAAACAATTATTTGATGATTTATTTAATGGTAGCAATAGTTTTGAAAAAGTTAAATGTTAAACAACTAGTAATAAAAAAGAAATGCAAGTAATATGTTTGATTGGATTCAAAAATTAGCAGATTGGTTTGTATTTGATACACTACAACTAGTAAAAGGTCAACGCTTAGCAGAAGCCTTAAACTTTTTTATATACGACAGTATAAAAATTTTACTTTTATTGTTTGTTATCATCTTTTTAATGGGAATAGTTAACAGCTATTTTCCAGTTGAAAAAGTTCGTAACTACCTGTCTAGAAATAAGTTATTTGGTTTTGAATATTTAATGGCAAGCTTGTTTGGGGTGGTAACACCTTTTTGCTCGTGTTCTTCTGTACCCTTATTTATTGGTTTTGTTCGCGGTGGTATTCCATTGGGTGTAACTTTTTCATTTTTGGTAACCTCACCATTAGTAAACGAAGTAGCTATTGGTCTTTTTGTAGGCCTTTTCGGAATAAAAATAACCGTAATTTATGTTGTAAGTGGAGTTTTTCTCGGTTTAATTAGCGGTCTTATTTTAAGTCGTTTCAAACTAGAACGATTTTTAACTCCTTGGGTGAAAGAGGTATTGGCGAGTGCGGAAAGAGATGAAATAGCCTTTGTAGCAGAAAAAACTCCTTTTAGTAAACGTTTGCCTATTATTTGGAATGAAGTAATGAAAATTATTAAAGGAGTTGTTGTTTATGTACTTATAGGTATCGCTATTGGTGGTTTAATGCACGGTTATATTCCTCATGGTTTTTTTGAACAATATATGAGTAAAAGTAACATTTTTGCTGTGCCTTTAGCAACTATTTTGGCAGTGCCAATGTATTCAAATGCATCAGGTATTTTACCCGTAATACAAGTATTGGTTTCAAAAGGAATTCCAATAGGAACAGCAATTGCTTTTATGATGGGAGTAGTGGCTTTATCATTACCAGAAGCTATGCTACTTAAAAAAGTAATGACTTATAAATTAATAGGAATATTTTTTGGAGTAGTAACACTATGTATTATTTTCTCAGGTTATTTATTTAATATAATATTATAAAATTTTAACGTGATAGAAATACAAAAACCAACGGCAATACAAATTCTTTTAAAAACAAAATAGTCAATGAATGGAGAACAACTAAATGTAGTTAAATTAGCTTTTAAAATCATAAACGAAATTTAAAATGGATAAAATATACCAACAGCAAATCAATGAAATAACAGAGCACAATATATATGCAGAATTAGCAAAGCTAAGTTTAGATGATGTAAACACCAAAACATTAAAAATAATTTCTAATCAAGAATTGGCTCATTACAATTTTTGGAAAGAAATTACCAAAAAGGAAGCAAAACCAAATAGGTGGAAAATAAAAAAACATATTTGGTTAGCTAAAGTATTTGGTTTGTCATTTTCATTACGCCTCATGGAAATGGGTGAAGTAGAAGCTAGTAAATTTTATAATGATGTAGCAAAAAAATATCCAAAAGTATTAGATATTAGAGAAGAAGAACTTCAACATGAACAAAAATTAATAGGTATTTTAAATGATACTCGATTAAATTATTCAGGCTCTATTGTGTTAGGGTTAAACGATGCATTGGTAGAATTTACAGGAACACTTGCAGGTATTACGTTTGCTTTTTCCAATAATTCTATTGTAGGAGCTACAGGCCTAATTATGGGTATTGCAGCATCATTATCTATGGCAGCATCAGGGTATCTATCATCAAAGGAAGAAGGCGTTAATGAAAAAATAAACCCAATAACGGCAGCTATTTATACAGGAATTTCATACATTATTACCGTTTTGTTTTTGGTAGTTCCTTATTTAATACAAGATAATCCGTACGTTGCACTGGGCTCTATGTTAGTGATTACCATTTTAATAATTGCAGGGTACAATTATTACATTTCAGTAGCCAAAGTAATTTCTTTTAAAAAAAGGTTTTGGGAAATGGCAGTTATATCTCTTGGCGTTGCCGCAATCTCATTTGGAATAGGAGTATTAATAAAACAAGTTTTTGGAATAGGAGTTTAATATTATAATAAAAGGAAAAGAATGTACTCTAATGTTGATGTAATCTTTATTTTCAAAGAAATAATTAAATAACCTATTTTAATTAGAATAACATTCTCCATATTTAAGCAACTTAAAAAATATAAATTAATTGTAGTAATTATTAACTGTAACTATTGCTACAATTAATGTTGTTCTTTATCATACCTTTGTAAGTGAATACTCACTTATATTAATTATGAAACGTTTAGATACTAAAACACGACAAATTTTAATTAAAGAAGCTGTGCTAGATATTATTTCAACTGAAGGAATATCAAAGTTATCAACCAAAAATATTGCTTTAAAAGTTGGCGTGACTGAAGGAGCAATTTACCGTCACTTCAAAAGTAAAAAAGCAATTTTATTATCCATTATAAATGATGTTTATAAAAATTTGGTAATCAAACAGCAAGACGTTGCAAGTTCAAATTTAGAACCTGAAAAAAAACTATTTACATTTTTCTGCAAACAAATCCAGTATTTAATAAAAAATAAGGGTATTACTATTTTGCTTTTTACCGAGGCGGCTCATGCTAATGATTCTGAACTAAAAAAGCAATTACTTAAAATATTAAAAGCACAGAAACAACTATTAATTCAAATAGTACAAGAGGGAATTGATAAAAATGTATGGGATAAAAACATAAACTTGGGCGATTTTGCAACACTTTATATGGGAATACCTGTAATATTAAATATTGAATTAGTTCTTCAAAAAGAAAAATTTAAAAGTGATAAATTTTGTACAAAAATGTTTATCCTATTAATAAAAACTTTAAAATAAAATAACTATAATAATGAAAACTAAAATTTTAATATTAGCATTAATCTTATTGTTTTTAGTTTCTGCTACATCAAATGCACAGGAAATAAAAAGTATTCAAGATTTATTTAATGCTTTAAAAACGCATCCTCAAACAAAAAGTGATGTGTTAGCGTTTGAAAAAGCAAAAACAGGTAAGCAATTAGCATATAGCAACTTATTTCCAACAATTACAGCGTATAGTAGTTTTGATAATTACTCTGATCCGGCAGCTTTGTTACCTGTTACACCAAATGGATCTTCATATATGGTGCAGCATCAAGAAATCCCTCAACCTTTTAGTGATCAAATTTTTAAAGTTGGTGTTAGTATTTCAATGCCGGTATTTATCAAATCTATTTATACGACGGCGAGCAAAGCAAAACACATGCAAAAATCAGCTAAAGCAAAAAAACATATTAATCTATTACAAAACGAAGCTATTATTGTTAGTTCTAATGCTAATTTAAACTATTTAGATGGGCTAACAAGAGCCTTAGAAAGTAAAAAACAGTCACTTTTAAAAACAAAAGAAATAATTGAATTAAAAGTTAAAAATGGTAGGGCTCCAGGATCAAGTTTGTTAATTATTAATAATGGTGTAAATCAGGTAGAAGCTTCCAAAAATGAAATTGCAATCAATAGAGAACAGGCTATTTCAGCTATTGAATCACTTACTGGAATTAGGGTCAGCAAACCTATTCAAATGCTTGAAACAAATACAATCGATAATAGTGTTATAAAATCACTGGAACCACTGCAACAAAAAATACTCGCTGATAAATTGGCGTATAGAGCTGAAAAAGAGAAATTACTCCCTTCAATTATGCTTAGAGGTAGTTATACTTATAGTTCAGGCGATGCTTACAATAATAACCTTTCAATTAACACTGATTTTTCAACCATTGGATTGGTCGTTAGTATGCCTATTTTTAATAAAAATCAGCTCACTCAAATTAAAAAAAGTAAAATAACCTACAATGCAACAAAAAACGAATTTGACAAATTAAAATTAACCTTAAAATCTCAAGCTAATCAATTAGAAAATAGTTTACAATTGTTGTATAAATCAGAAAAATTGTATCAACAAAATATAAAAGATAAAGAAGAAATTTTAAACATTGCAAAAGAGAGTTATAAGTCAGGAAGAATAGCTATTGAAGATTATTTGAAATATGAAGACGATTTAGTATTAGAAAAATCAAAATTGTATAAAGCAGCAGCCGAAAAATGGCAAACATTAGTAAAATTAGCAGTAATCTACGGTAATAACATTGAAAACTTAGTAAAATGAAAACGATAAAAAACAAAAAAACAATAGGAATAATTGCAATAGTTGTAATTGTGATTTTAGCAATTTTTGCAGTAGTAAATGCAAAAAGAAAAGAAGCAAATATGCCAATTGCCAAACAATATGGTATTGTAGTATCTACTATTAAACCTAAATTAGAAGAAGTAACCCTTACGCTTCCTTATTTGGCACAAACTGAAAATGATAAAGATGTAAAATTATCATCTAAAGTTACAGCACGTGTTAATTTTATTAAAGCAAGTGGCTCTAAAGTTAAAAAAGGAGAAGTAATTGCACGATTAGATAACACTTCTATTCAAACCAATGCTGTTAGCTTAAATTCTCAAATTAAAGCAACTGAAACAGCACTTAAAAATATAGAAGCAACTCATAAAAGAACAAAAGAATTATTAGCAATAAAAGGAGCTTCTATTGAACAATTTCAAGCAGAAGAAAGTAATCTTGAAGCTATGAAAGCTAAGTTAGAGTCTTTACATCAAAATAAAATTGATATAAATAACACCTTAACCTATGCAACCATTACTTCTCCTGTTGATGGTGTTATTTCTAAAACCTTAGTAAATAAAGGAGATATGTGTTTACCGGGTCATCCGGTAGCAAATATAAGTGCAAAAAACGGGTTCTATTTATTGTTAAGAATTCCAACGGATTTAAACATTTATGGTGTTAATTTCAATAACAAAAATTACCCAGCAGTAGATTTAAATAGTACGTTTAATAATTTAGAAGAATATAAAGTGTATGTAGATGCTGAAGGATTTATTACAGGAGATAGAATAGAGGTTAACGTAATTGTTTTCAAAGGAACTAGTATAAAATTACCTTTTGATGCAATACTTAATCGTAATGGTAAAAGCTTTGTATTGTTAAAAGAAAATAATAAAGCCAAGGCAGAACCTGTAGCTATTATTCAAACAGGAGAAAACGGCATTGTAATTAGCAATCAAAATATTGCAGGAAAAGAATTAATTATTGCCAAACAAGATATTTTATTAAAATTGTTAGGTGGTTCAAATTTAATAGTCAAAAACAACTAAGCCATGTTCGAATATTTTTATAAACGCCCATACACACTTTATGCTATTATAGCAGGTTTCTTTATTATGGGTATTATTGCTTTGGTAACTTTACCTAAGAACTTATTTCCAGATGCAAATCCGCCACAAGTAATTGTAATTACTGGCGTACCAGGCGCAACTGCACAAGTTGCAGCCAACACGGTATCAAAACCTATTGAACAAGAAATTTCTAGATTAGGATTGGTAACTAATGTTAGTTCTGTAAACGTAGCTAACTTTTCAATTGTAAAAGCGGAATTCGATTATAAAAAAGATCTAAATGCTGCTGCAGTTGATGTAGCCAATGCACTGTCAATAGCTAAAGGTAAATTACCTGCTAATGTAAATCCAGCTATTTATACGGTTGGTGATTTTACATTACCAGTAGATGTAATCTCTTTATCCCCAAAAAATGATAATATTAGCAATGCTGAAATTCGAAAAATTGCGGATAGTTTTATTAAACCTTATTTATTAAGTAACCAAAAAATTGGAAATGTTGAAGTTTTTGGAGGGTTTCAAAGTGCTATAAATATTGAGATAGATCCGTTTAAAGCAAAACGTTATAACGTAAATTTTGAAACAATATCAAAAGCAATTCAAGCTTTAGACAAAGACATTCCAATTGGTTTTGTAAAAGGAGATAATAGTTTTTATACCATCACTTTTTATGGTGAAAAAAATGAAGTAGAGAGAATAAAAAATATTAATATTCTACCAAATGTAAGTTTAAAAGATGTAGCCGATGTAAAATGGGGCTTTAAAAAACGAACTAGTGGTTATATAGGTAATGCCAAACAAGCAATTGCTTTAGCAGTACAACGTGCTCCAGGAGGAAGTGTGTTAGATGTTAGTAAAGCTGCACGAGCAGAAATGGTAAAACTAGCTGCTAAATACCCAAATATTAATTTTGAAATTGCAGATACACAACGTGATCTTATTGAATTAGCAAATTCTAATATGTTAGATGCGCTGCGTGATGCTATTATTTTTACATTAATTGTAGTAATGTTTTTCTTAGGAAATTTTAGAGCAATTATTGTTGCAGGTTTATCTATTCCAATGGTATTTTTTGCGACTATGGCCGTTATTTGGCTTACAGGTGGTGAATTAAATATTGTAATTTATACAGCTATTATTTTAGCTCTGGGAATGTTGACCGATGATGCTGTGGTAGTTTTAGAAAATGTGGAACGGCACCTTAACGAACTTCACGAAGATTTAGAAACTGCCATTATTAAAGGTACTAAAGAGGTTATTGCTCCAGTTTTTGCAGGAACAATTTCAACTATTGCCGTTATATTTCCTTTAATGTTTATAGGTGGTTTTCCTGAAAAAATATTTAAACCCTTAATATTCACCTTAATTATTGCACTTTTTATTTCCTTTTTTATATCGATTACTTTTATTCCTCAGTTACTAAAAGTATTGTATAAAAACGGTTTCAAAAAAAACAAAGTAGAATTATGGTTTGATCGTGTTTATAAAAATTCAGTTGGAAGATTGGTTGAACCTTATGTAAATGTTATAAAATTTTCTAATGGTAAACGAAAAGTTTTAAGAAGAATAGCATTAACGCTTGGCGTAGTTGTTTTACTTTTAATTAGTATGGGAAGCATTATGCCAACTATTGGTAAAGATGCCATGCCACCAATGGATACGGGTATTATAAAAGCACAAATTTCATTTAGTGCGAATGAAACAGTAGATAGTGCTGAAAAAAAATTAACTCCTTTCTTAACATGGGTAAACAAACAAGATTGGGCAGATAGGAGTTCTGTTGCTTTTGGTACCGAACCTGGTGTATTAAGTTTAGGATCAGGAAATTTACCTTCTGAAGCAACTATCACATTTAATTGCGTAGATCGTTTTCATAGAGATCTAACTATGTGGGAAATTGAAGATATTTTACGAGATAAATTGTCTGAATTAGAAGGCTTAAAACGTAATGATGTATTTGATTTTGGAGCAACGGCTTTATCTTCTGTAAAAGCTCCATTAGATGTTCGCTTAAAATCTCCTTATGTAGATGGTTTAACCGATAAAACACATCAAGTTAAAGAAGCTATTGCAACGGTTAAAGGTTTAACTTCTGTTTCTACCAGTTGGGATAAAGATGTAAGTGAAATAGTGCTAGATATTAATGAAAATAAAGCGTTAAGTTATGGTTTAACTCCTTATCAAATTGCCATGCAAATTCCGGTTAAAGGTCAGGTGGTTGGTTTAAATGCAAATTTACAATCTATGAATACCCAATATGTACGTTTGTATTTAAAAGGAAAATTCAGTCAAAACGAACAAACTTTACGCTTATTACCAATTCAATCAAAATTTGGTGAAATCCCATTAGAATCTTTAGCTAAAATTTCAAAAAAATTAACTTATGCTAAAATTGAGCGAGACAAAATGTTGTATAGTGTTGATATTAATGGATACAGAGACAAACGGCCAGTTACACATTTAACAGATGATGCAGATGCTGCTTTAAGTAAAGTTAAAAACTTAGATGGTGTTGTAGTAACTCAAGAAGGAGATATACAAACTATAAATGACAGTTTTGATAGAATGATGAAAGCCATTGCATTAGGAATTATCATCTTATTAATGGTGTTAATTGCTATTTATAAATCGGTAAGAATGGCATTTATTATGATTTTGGTTTTACCATTATCATTAATTGGAGCTGCTTGGGGAATGTTATTATTCCACAAACCAAGTTGTATGCCAAGTTTGTTAGGAATTCTACTCCTATTTGGTATTATTATTAAAAATGCCGTATTGCTGATAGATTTTTACCAACATCACCGTGCAAGTGGAGAAAGTCCATTTGATAGTGCCATAGAAAGTGTACGTGTACGTTTCCGTCCTGTAATGATGACTGCTTTTGGGACCATTGCCGGTATGATTCCTATCGCTTTAGAACAAGCTGTGGGGTTAGAACGTTTAAGTCCGTTAGCGGATGTTGCTATTGGTGGTTTATTAATTGGTACTTTATTAACTTTAATATATGTTCCGATATATGCTTATTCCGTTGATAAAGAAAAAGTTAAAAAAATAAAAGAATAAAATGAAAACACAAAAGCCAACTATAGAACAAATCCTTACAAAAATGAAAGGATCTATGAATGGAGAATTACCAAATGTGGTAAAATTGGCAAGTAAAAAAATGCCAGAAATGGTTTATGAACAAATTAGAAGTAATATGTTCGCAATGCCAGAAAACGGTGCTTTAGAAAATGAAACTAGAACACTAATTTATTTAGGAGTTGCCTTAGCAACAGGAAGCAAAACTTGTATAAAAGCAATGCTTAATAAAGCTAAAAAGCAAAATATTACCAAAGAAAAATTAATTGAAACCTATAAAATTGTACGTTATGCAGAATCCTCTAGAATTTTGGGTAATGCAGAACAGTTATTTGAAGATATATAATTAGCTATAGCTCAGTAATAGATTTACAGGTTTTGGTTTGCTCTAATTTTGATGCAACTTTGCGTAAATGAAGTGTAAAAACGGTTGCTATTTTTATAGTAGCCGTTTTCTGTAATTGAGCATGTGTTACCAAATAAATTAGCTTATTTTTAACATAAATAATTAAATATAAAAACTTAACTTTAATAAAATAATAATTTCAAAAAATATACATTATGAAAATACAAAAAGTTGAAGCAATTGAAATCCTAGATTCAAGAGGAAACCCAACTGTTGAAGTTAATTTAACGTTAGAAGACGGAACAAAATCACGTGCTATGGTGCCAAGCGGAGCCTCTACAGGTGAGCGTGAAGCCACCGAATTAAGAGATGGAGATATGAAACGTTATGGAGGAAAAGGAGTTTTAAAAGCAGTGGCAAATGTAAATAATGTTATAGCTAATGAAATTCAGGGAAAATATTTTTCCAACCAACGAGATCTTGATTATTTTTTGATAGAAATGGATGGAACCAGTAATAAATCAAAACTTGGTGCCAATGCGATTTTAGGAGTTTCTATGGCATATGCTCGTGCTCAAGCAATAAGTGCAAACATACCATTATATCATTATTTGGGAGGAAGCGATGCTCATATTTTACCTGTTCCTTGTATGAATGTTATAAATGGAGGCATGCATGCAGATAATACGGTTGATTTTCAAGAGTTTATGATTGCACCGCACAATGCTCCATCATTTAAAGAATCTATTCGTATGGGTGAGGAAGTTTTTCACTCATTAAAGGCTGTTTTAAAATCAAAAGGATTTAGTACAGGTGTTGGTGATGAAGGTGGTTTTGCCCCCAATTTAAAATCTAACGAACAGGCAGTTGAAATGATTTTAGAAGGAATACATAAAGCAGGATACGCTCCAGGAAAAGATGTTAGTATTTGTATTGATCCAGCTTCAAGTGAAATGTGGGAGAATGGCAAATATAAGTTTTTCAAAAGCTCACAAAAATTAGTTTCTAGTGATGATATGGTAAAACTTTGGGAAAGTTGGATAAAACAATATCCTATTGTATTGTTAGAAGACGGTTTAGCTGAAAATGATTGGGAAGGTTGGAAAAATTTAACAGAAGTACTTGGAAAAAAAACTGAGATTGTTGGTGATGATTTGTTCTGTACAAATAAATCTATTTTAGAAAAAGGCATTGATAATGGTGTTGCAAATTCTATTCTTATTAAACTGAATCAAATAGGTACGGTAACGGAAACATTAGAAACCATAGAACTTGCATATAAAAATTCATATAATTGTTTTGTTTCTCATAGAAGTGGAGAAACCATAGATAGCTTTATTTCAGATTTAACGGTAGGTATTAACGCAGGACATTTAAAAACAGGTAGTGGTTGCCGAGGAGAACGCATAGAAAAATTTAATCAACTTATGAGAATTGAAAATGAACTTGGCAAAACATCAGTTTTTGCGGGAATAAATGCATTTAAGAATGCTAAATAACGATAATTACTTTGAAAATAGTAGTTTAAAGCATCGGAAAAGTACGATTTACCAATCGTACTTTTCCGATGCTTATTTTACTTAATTTCTTTTTAGTTATTGTTGAGTGTAGTATTTTATTCATTAAATAATTCAGCTGGATTAATTTTAAATTGAAGCATTTGTGCAGTTTTTCTACCTCCATCACCACCTTTTCTTTGCATAGGAATTTCGGACTATATCTTTCTCGTTTTTGAATCCATTCTTCGCTGTTTGTGAGCCTAGTTTTTGTTTGTTTGTCATTTTTTAATATTGTTTCAGATATTTCCTTTAGTATAAATTGCAGAGTGTTAATTGATACACTATTCCCAAACTGTTTTTGGGCTTCAGTAATGCTTTTAGGAAAGATAAATTTTTCAGGGAATCCTTGAATTCTAGCACATTCCCTTGGTGATAATTTTCTTATTATATTACCGATTTTATAAAGTCCAGTTTTAGAGCCAACACCGCCACCATAAGCAGATAAAGTAATTGCGTGTCCTTTTGGATGATAAATTCTCTCTCCTTGTCCACCTTTATTAACTTTACCTATTTGTATGGGTTTATTAGGAAGTTCTATTTCGCTAAATATATTTCTCAATAACTTTATTTCCTTATAAAATGAAATGTCTTCTCTGTTTATTATTTTACCATCTATAGGTTCTTTTTCTAATACTTCTTCTAAACAAGATATTATATTAGGATTTGGGAATTTAAAGTCAATGTTTTGAAAGTTATTATTATTAAAACCAACAATATAAACTCTTTCCCTATTTTGTGGCAAACCAAATTTACTTGTATTTAAAACCTTATAAAAAATGGTGTAATTTAATTCTTCTAGGGTTTTGACTACTATATCTAATGTTTTTCCACTATCATGTTTTACAAAATTTTTTACATTTTCTAAAAAAATAATTTTAGGCTTATGGAAATTTATAATTCTAGCAATATCAAAAAATAATGTACCTCTTGTGTCTTCAAAACCTTTTTGTTTACCAGATATAGAAAATGCTTGACAAGGAAAACCACCACACAAAATATCATGTTTTGGAATATCTGTCTCATCAATTTTTGTAATATCGCCTTTGGGAAATAACTTATGATTTAAATAATACGTTTCAGATGCTTTTTTATCAATTTCGGAAGCAAAAATACAATTAGCTCCAAAAGAATTTAATGCATAATGAAATCCTCCAATACCAGCAAATAAGTCTATAAAAGAATAGTTTTTTAAGGTATTATTATTAAAATCTATCATATTTCTAAAATTTCAAAATTTATAAATTCACTAATATTTTCTTCATTAGTAACTTTATCTAAATACAATTTACCACAATAAAAAATTTTATTAAAATCTGGTTGATACATAAAAATTATAAGATTTCTATTTTTAAATTTGATTTTTGGGATTTCTCCACTACTAAAAGTAACTAATTGATATTCCGCATTGTCAATTTCTATAATGTCAGTATTTTTTATTTCTATAGGTTTTTCTTTTTCAACTAGTTTTAATTTTTTTACGGCTAACTTAATTATTTCAGGCAATAATTTTGAATTTTTTACATATCTAAAATCGGGTATATCCAAAACCTCATACATGTTTTTTTTATTTAGAGACTCTGCTAATTTTTGTTCTATTTTTTTAATTTCATACTTGTATATTTCACAAGTTTTGAAATTTTTTAAATGAGGTAAAACTTTACTTATATATAGTTTTTGTGAAGCCATTTATTTAATAATGTTTTAACAAATATAAGTTAATTAATACGGAAAATAATAAAATCAATATCAAACAATGCTAAACAAAAATATTTGATTGTACTAAATGGAATGATAACGTAAATTTAAAATATACGCCATATTTGAGCTACTAAAAAAGTTACTATAAATCCTAAAATAATAGGAAAAACAGTAGCAACTGTAGTCCATTTTAGACTTTTTGTTTCCTTGTAAATAGTGTAAATTGTAGTACTACAAGGATTGTGTAACAAGCTGAATAACATTAAATTAACTGCGGTTAATAAAGTCCAACCTCCTGCTTTTAATATAACACCTGTAGCATTAGCAGAATTTAGTTCAAACATAACGCCAGCTCCATGTCCTCCTGAAATTCCAGTAACTAAAACCGTTAACATTAATATGGTTGGTATTACAATTTCATTGGCTGGAATTGCAACGATATAAGCCAACAAAATAACGCCATTTAACCCTAATAAAAATCCAAATCCATCTAATGAATTTATAATCCAAGCGGCAACACTTTCATTACCAATATAAATATTTGAAACTAACCAAATTACAGCTCCTGCTGGAGCGGCAAAAACAACAGCTCTCCATAAAACAATTAAAGTTCTATCAATTATTGAAGTATATATGGTTTGCCAAAATCTTGGTGGGCGATATGGAGGTAATTCTAAATTAAAAGTAGAAACCTCACCTTTTAAAACTGTTTTTGATAATGCCCAAGATGAAAAAAACATAAAAAATATTCCTAATATGGCAATGCCAATTACAGCAGTTAAAGAAGCCAATCCTGAAAATGAGCTAGGAACAGCTGCTCCAATAAAAATAGTTGCAATTACTATTTGAGTTGGCCACCGACCATTACACAATGAAAAGTTGTTAGTAATTATTGCAATTAAACGTTCTCTTGGACTATCAATAATTCGTGTAGCAATAACTCCGGCAGCGTTGCAACCAAATCCCATACTCATAGTTAAAGCTTGTTTACCGTGAGCACCAGCTTTTTTAAATAACGAGTCTAAATTAAAAGCAACTCTTGGCAAATACCCAAAATCTTCTAATAGTGTAAACAGCGGGAAAAAGATGGCCATTGGTGGTAACATTACAGCAATAACCCAGGCAACAGCTAAATAAATACCATCAATTAAAAAGCCACTTAACCACCAAGGCATTCCAATATTAGAGGCAAAAGTTTTTAATAATGGATGAAAATCATTCAATAATACTTGTGCTAAAAGTGATGATGGATAATTAGAGCCTATAATGGTTAACCAAAGAACAACAGCTAAAATAAGGAACATAATAGGAAATCCCCAAGTTTTACTAGTTACTATTTTGTCAATTTTAGTATCGAGTCTAAGTTTAGATTTTGAATTATCTTTGGTTACGGAATTACTAACCAAATCGGCAGCATCGGCATAAATTCCTTCGGCTAAACTATCGTGAAAATCATCGCCAATTTCCCAGCGAAGCTCTTTAGAAAGTTTTAAAATATGTTCTATATTATTATTTCTCATAGTTTTATCCTAAACAAATTCACCTGTTTTAAGTGCGTTTATTATTTGAGTGTCTCCTTCTAATAATCTAAAAGCTATCCATCTACTATTTGGAATATTTGGATATTCTTTTTCAATTTCTAAGCTCAATTTTGTAACAGCTTTTTCAATGTTTTTTGGAATATTTTTAATTCGGTGTGGTTTACATTTAATTTTATTATTTGCAATTTCGCTAATAGTTTGAATTAATTCAGGAATTCCTTTTTTAAAACGAGCACTAGTTGGAACTACTGGAATTCCTAGGTCGCGAGCCAAAGCTCTTGTATTTATTTCGATATGATTTCGTTTTGCTTCATCCATTAAATTTAAACACAAAACAGCGTTTTCTGTTATTTCTAATATTTGTAAAACTAAATTTAGATTTCGTTCTAACCTACTTGCGTCAACTACAATAATTGTAACTGTTGGTTTTCCAAAAAGAATAAAATTACGGGCAACTTCTTCATCTTCAGAAGTAGATAATAAAGAATAGGTTCCTGGTAAATCTACTAATTTAAATTTTTGATGGTCATATTCAAAACCACCTTCAGCTCTGGTTACCGTTTTTCCAGGCCAATTTCCAGTATGTTGTTTTAAACCCGTTAAAGCATTAAAAACGGTGCTTTTTCCTGTATTTGGATTTCCGGCTAACGCCACAACAAAATCAAAATTATTGGTATTTACTCCTAACTTTTTTAATCCGCTAGCATTAAATTGGGGGCAAGTTTCACATACGCTTTTAACTTTAGTATCCATTTTTTAGTCTTTTTTAATTAAAATGTTAGATGCTTGGTTGTTACGCAGTGCAATAGAAGTTTCTTTTATTAAATAGGCGGTAGGTTCTTTTAATGGGTTTATCAAATCAATACTTATTTTTGCTCCTTTTACAAAACCTAAATCCAATAATCTTCTTCTGCTTTCACCTCTACTTTCTTTTGAAAGCCCAATTATAGTTGCTGTTTCCTGTTCTTTTAAATTGGTAAGTCTAACTAATTTGTTTTCATCTAAATGGTGTTTTTCAATTACGTCAATAGTTAAATTTTCGGCTACTTTTGGCGATAATTTAAACTCTTCACCTTCTGCATAAAAAGTAACACGAGTAGCATTATTTTCCAATACTTTAATATGAGATCCAATATGAATATTTTCAGCTAAAATTTGTTTGTAAGCTACTTCAGGTTCATCTTCAATATGAACAATTTTACCTATAGTGTAAATGGGTAAACTTGATAAAGGAACGCCATTAAGTATTGCCATTTTCCCTGATTGTGAAGGAATTGGATCTCCGTGTGGATCAAATTTAGGTTCACCTAATTGAGCCGCTAATAAATTAGCTTCCTCTGTATTTAACTGGTGTTCTTTTTGTTCTGCTCTTTCGTGCCATTCTAATTTATCATAACCAGTTTTTTCCGCTAAAAATTTTTCCCATAACCGATGTACTCTAATAATTCGTAAAGCATATGCTCTTCCATTATTAGTTAATTTTATTTTTTCATTTTCAACCTCAATGAAGTGGTTAGAAATCATTTTTTCAATACTATTTTGAATAAGGTTTGTTTTAAAATTTAATTTAGAGGTAAGCTCACTTTTTGTAACTATTTCCCCATCATTTTCAGAATGATAAAGTAATTTTAAAATATCTTCAACAACTGTTTTTTCATTAGTATTATAATTGTTTTTAACAATCCAAAACCAACCTTTTTTTGGTCTAAATAACAAGTATACCAATACTATAATTATCAGAAAAATTAATAATGCGTTAAGTGGATTATAAGTAACCATTAGTTTTTTATATATAAGTTTTTAGCTACATTTTCTGAAATAATTAACTGTTGATTATTGTAAGCTATTTTAAATGAATTATCAAAAGATTCCATTTCAATAACCTTAATTTTTACACCTATTTCTAAATTATTTTTACTTAAATACTTTAGAAATTTATCAGATGAATCTTTAACATGAATAAAAACACCTTCTTGGTTAATTTTAAATTGAGATAAATCAATCATTTTTATATTTTTTATTTTTCCGTTTTTAGTAGGAATAGGATCTCCGTGTGGGTCTAGTGTTGGAAAATTTAAAAAAGCATCTAAATTGGTAATTAGTTTTTCAGATTTAATATGTTCTAACTCTTCCGCTAACTCATGCACTTCATCCCAATTAAAATTTAATTTATCTACTAGAAATACTTCCCATAACCTATGATTTCTAATAATTGAAAGTGCAATTTGTTTTCCTTTAGAAGTTAAAGTAACACCGTAATATTTTTTATAATTTATAAGATTTTTAAGTGCTAATTTTTTAAGCATATCCGTTACAGAAGAAGCTTTTGTATTTAACGCTTTAGCAATTGAATTGGTAGAAGCACCTTTTTTATGAGTTAAGCTAAATTTATAAATTGCTTTTAAATAATTTTCTTCTGTAAATGAATTCATCAAACTAAATATTTAGGCAAATCTAATTAATATTTTTAGATTAATCTAAAAATATAGCATTTAAGATTAAAATTGTAATTATTATTTCGCTTGTTCATAATAAAATAAACAGTACTTTTAATTTTTAAATAAAACCGTTAATTGGAACTAAAACTTCAAATACAAACACTTCCAAATCAACCAGGTGTTTATCAATATTTTGATAAAGATGAGGTAATTTTATATGTAGGAAAAGCAAAAAACTTAAAAAAAAGAGTGTCTTCTTATTTTACTAAAACTCATGAAAACGGTAAAACAAGAGTGCTTGTAAAAAAAATAGTTTCTATAAAACACATTGTTGTTAACTCTGAAACTGATGCACTTTTATTAGAAAATAATTTAATTAAAAAGTACAAACCACGTTATAATGTTTTACTTAAAGATGATAAAACTTATCCTTGGATTTGTATTAAAAAAGAACGATTTCCACGTATATTTTTAACCAGAAATGTTATTAAAGACGGCTCAGAATATTTTGGACCATATACTTCAGTTAGAACTGCCAGAGCTTTGTTGGACCTAATTAAAGAGTTATTTCAATTACGAACTTGCAATTACGATTTAAGCGTAAAAAACATTGAATCAGGTAAATATAAAGTCTGTTTAGATTATCATATTGGAAACTGTAAAGGTGGTTGCGAAGGACTCCAAAAAGAAGAAGATTATAAAAAAGATATTGATGCTATTCGCAATATTATTAAAGGAAATATTAAACAATCTTTATTATTATTTAAAAATTTGATGCATCAATTTGCTGATAATATGGAGTTTGAGGAAGCTCAAAAAATTAAAGAAAAAATTGATTTATTAGCCAATTACCAAGCAAAATCTACCGTTGTAAATCCAACCATTACTAATGTTGATGTTTTTTCGCTTATTTCGGATGAAACTTTTGCCTATGCCAATTTTTTTAAAATTGTAAATGGTTCAATTATACAATCGCATACCACTGAAATTAAAAAGAAATTAAACGAAACAGATAAAAAATTATTAGAGCTTTTTATTGTTGAAATTAGAACACGATTTAATTCACAATCTAAAGAAATTTATGTTCCGTTTAAAGTAGATTTAGGAGAAAATTTGAAAGTAACCATTCCAAAATTAGGCGATAAAAAACGGATTGTAGAATTAAGTATTAGAAACGCAAAATATTACCGCCAAGAACGATTTAAACAAATAAATATTGTGGATCCAGACAGGCATGTAAATCGGATTATGGCTCAAATGAAAAAAGATTTACGACTGTCAAGTGAGCCACGCCATATTGAATGTTTTGACAACTCAAATATTCAAGGAACCAATCCGGTTGCCGCTTGTGTAGTTTTCAAAAATGGAAAACCTAGTAAAAAGGATTATCGTCATTTTAATATAAAAACGGTAGTTGGACCAGACGATTTTGCTTCTATGGAAGAAGTCGTTTTTAGACGCTATAAACGATTAAAAGAAGAAGATGAACCTTTGCCACAACTTATAGTTATTGATGGTGGAAAAGGGCAATTGTCTTCCGCAGTAAAAAGTTTAGACGTTTTAGGATTGCGGCATAAAATTGCCATTATAGGGATTGCAAAACGATTGGAAGAAATCTATTATCCGAATGATTCCATTCCTTTGTATTTGGATAAAACTTCTGAAAGTTTAAAAATAATTCAGCGACTGAGAGATGAAGCACATCGGTTTGGAATTACGCATCATAGAAATAAACGCAGTAAAGCAGCACTAACCAATGAATTAGATCAAATTTCTGGGATTGGTAAGCAAACAATTGTATCTTTAATGAAGCATTTTAAATCAGTAAAAAGAATTAAATTAGCATCGTTTGATGAAATTGAAAAAGTGGTAGGTAAAAATCGTGCTAAAAAAATAAAAGAACATTATCAAAAAAAAGATACATGAAAAAACTGTTAATTTTACTTTTAATTATTTCAAGTTTATCTATTTTTTCTCAAAATGAACCAAAGGGAAAAGATATAAAAGTGGGTTTAGTTTTAAGTGGAGGCGGAGCTAAAGGATTTGCCCATGTTGCAGCCATTAAAGTATTAGAAGAAGCAGGTGTTAGGATTGATTATGTGGGAGGTACCAGTATGGGAGCAATAGTTGCAGGTTTATATGCTGCAGGTTATAACGGCAAACAATTAGATTCTATATTACACGCTATAAATTATCAGAAAATTCTTTCTAGAGAATTGCCTCGTAAATCTAAACCGTTTTATGAAAAAGAAAACGGAGAGAAATATGTTTTAGTATTGCCAATAAGAAAGGGAAAAGTTGGAATACCCGTGGCGTTATCCGGAGGGCAAAATTTACTTAATTTATTAACTAGATTAACCCAACAAGTCAATAATATTAATGACTTTAATAAATTACCCATCCCTTTTTTATGTGTTGCAACTAATTTAGTAACAGGAAAACAAGAAGTTTTAAGAAAAGGATTTTTACCATTAGCTATGAAAGCAAGTGGTTCTTTTCCAACATTATTAGCTCCAGTAGATATTAACGGAAAACTTTTAACAGATGGCGGAATTGTAAATAATTTTCCAGCAAAAGAAGTTAAAGAAATGGGAGCAGATATACTAATTGGTGTAGATACACAAAGTGGTTTAGACAAAAAAAATAATTTAGATTCAGCAATAAAAATTTTAAATCAAATTGTTGGATTTCAAATTAGTGAAAATGGAAAAGGAAAAGATAAATTTGTAGATGTACTCATAAAACCTAATGTAAAAAAATACAGCGTAGTTTCCTTTGATAAAATTGATGAAATTATGAAAGAAGGAGATAGTGCTACTCGTACTAAAATGATTGTTTTAAAAGCAATAGCAAAGCTGCAAATAAAGAAAAAAAGACCTTTTATTAAAAATAATTTCAAACAAAAATTTGTAATTAAAAAAATTGAAATAATAGGTAATAAAAACTATACTAGAGCTTATATGCTTGGTAAGTTGAATATTAAAAGACAAGATTCTACAAACTATGATAAGCTAGAAAGTTGTATAAATAATATTGCTGCAACGGGTAATTTTGAATCGGTACAATATAATATATTAGTAGGTGATGATGGAGAAACGATACAGTTTAAAGTGAAGGAAAATGAAATTTCCAGCTATTTAAAATTGGGTATTCATTATGATGATTTGTATAAAACAGGAGTTTTGGTAAATTATACAGCAAAGCATTTACTAAATAAAAATGATGTACTATCTACAGATATTATTTTAGGAGATAATTTAAGGTATAACTTAAATTATTTTATTGATAATGGTTTTCATTGGAGTATTGGTGCTCGATCTCGATTTAATGAATTTAGTGCCAATGTTAATTTTGACGATGTCAACGTAAATAAAATTAATATAAATTATAGTGACTTTACCAACCAATTATATATTCAAATCGTTTTTAACCGCAAATTTGCTCTTGAAATTGGTGCAGAGCAGAAAAATATTAAAGTTTATACAGAAACTATTAGCACGTTAGATTCTATTCCTTCAAACTCTAGTAGATTATATTTTGATAAATCTAATTATTTTAATTTTATTGCGTCTATTAAAATAGACACCTACGATAAAAAATATTTTCAAAAAAAAGGTTTTTATTTAAATACAGATTTTAAGTGGTTTTTAAAATCTTCAGACTACAATAAAGACTTTGTTTCATTTTCCCAATTAAAAGGAAAAATAGGAGTTGCCTATACTTTTTTTAATAAACTTACCACTCATTTTATTTCGGAAGCAGGTTTAACAATTGGTGAAAACAGAAATAGAGTGTTAAATTTTAATATAGGAGGTTATGGCGAAAACTTTATTAATAAATTTGCACCTTTTTATGGTTATGATTTCGCAGAATTAAGTGCTAATTCCTATTTGCGATCTGCACTAACATTAAGATATGAGTTTTTACCAAAAAATTATTTAATGGCTACAGCAAACTATGCACGTGTTGAAAAAGATATATTTAACAAAGGAAGAATATTTGAAAACACAAAATCTGGGTATATGGTTGGGTATGGCTTAGATACTTTTTTTGGACCTGTAGAAATAAACTATGCTTGGTCGCCAGAAAATAACTCAAATTTCTGGTATTTTAACGTTGGATATTGGTTTTAAAAAAAGCCCTGCAAATATATATTTGCAGGGCTTTTTACTTGATATTGTATGCCTTATTTTATTTTACCATTATTATCGGTAAAATCAAATTTTAAATATTGGTAAGCATCTCTTGGTAAAATTTTAATCCACTTTTTATATTTGGTAAACCATTTTTGTTGTATAGATGGCAACCCTTTTTTTAGATAAGCCGCAATAAAAGGATGTGTATTTAATATTATCTTTTTATGCTCGTTTGAATGAACTAGCTTATCAAGCTCTGCAGTAATATTATTAATTAATATAATAGGAGCTTCAACTTCACCATTTCCACTAGGGTTTGGTTCCGTTGTTTTAATTACCATTTCAGGTCTAACTCGTTGTCTGGTAATTTGTATTAAGCCAAATTTACTTGGCGGTAATATTTTATGTTTGGTTTTATCGAATGCCATTTCTGCTCTTAAATAATCAAACAATTTTTGTCTGTGTTCCGCAGTTTGCATATCAATAAAATCTACTACAATAATTCCTCCCATATCTCTAAGTTGTAATTGGCGAGCAATTTCTGAAGCAGCAATTAAATTAACTTCTAAAGCAGTGTCTTCTTGTGATGAAGATTTATTGGAACGATTTCCACTATTTACATCTATTACATGAAGTGCTTCAGTATGTTCTATAACTAAATAAGCACCTTTGCTCATAGAAACTGTTTTACCAAAAGAAGTTTTGATTTGACGTTCAATGCCGAATTTTTCAAAAATTGGAACTTGTGCTTTATATAAACTAACAATTCCTTCTTTTTTTGGTGCAATTTCTTGTAAATATTCCTTTATTTCTAAAAATAAAGTTTCATCGTTTGCCACTATATTGGTAAATGAATCATTAAAAACATCTCTTAAAATTGAGGAAGCTCTATTTAATTCACTTAAAACCTTTACAGGAGTTTGATCTGCTTTAGTAGATCTAATTTTTTTACACATTACAATCCAACGATCTAATGAGTTTTGTATATCTCTATCTAATTCTGCTACTTTTTTGTTAACTGCAACAGTTCTAATAATAACTCCAAAACCTTTGGGTTTAATACTTGTAACTAATCTTTTTAGACGTTCTTTTTCTTCTATGTTTATAATTTTCTGTGATACAGAAACTCTGTTTGAAAAAGGAACTAACACCATAAATCTACCCGCTATTGATATTTCTGAACTTAAACGCGGTCCTTTGGTAGAAATAGGTTCTTTAACAATTTGTACTAATGTTTTTTGACCTGATTTTAGTACATCAACAATACTTCCATTTTTGTCAATATCGTTTTCTAATTTAAAATTTTTTAAAGTGTAATCTTTTATTTTACCTGTGCTAATACCTTTTATAAATTTATTAAGCGAAAGTAATTTTGCACCTAAATCATGATAATGTAAAAAACCATCTTTTGTATAACCTACGTTAACAAATGATGCATTTAAACCTGAAAGTGTTTTTCCTATTTTAGCAATAAAAATATCGCCTACTGAAAATTTATTTCCGTTAGATTCTGTGTTAAGTGCTGTTAATTTACCGTCTTTTAATAAGGCGAAATCAATATCAGAGGAATTCGATCTAATTATTAATTCTGTTTTCACTCTGTATTGTTTTTATGTTCAAATTATTATTTTGAACTATTTATAAATAATTTATTTTTAACAGGATTTTTTTTAATACCCAACAATAATTACAAATTTTAGTTTGTAACTATCTATTTCAATGAACTTTTAAAATGAAAGAAAAAGTAAGCATTGCTTACTTTTTCTTTTTGTGCCTATTAGCTCTAGCTCTTTTTTTACGTTTATGAGTAGAGATTTTAGTTCTCTTTCTTTTTTTACCACTTGGCATAATAAAATGTTATTTTTTGTTAATAATATTGTTATGTTTATTTTACTTTAACATTGCTTTTTACACCTTCAACAAAAACTTTTGCAGGTTTAAATGCAGGTATGTTATGAGCAGGTATTTTAATAGTAGTATTTTTTGAAATATTTCTACCTGTTTTTTCAGCTCTTGTTTTAATAATAAAACTACCAAAACCTCTTAAATAAACATTAGTTCCTTTTTCTAATGAGTTTTTTACCTCTTCCATAAATGCTTCAACTGTGGCTAAAACATCAGCTTTTTCAATTCCAGATTTATCTGAAATACTAGATACGATTTCTGCTTTCGTCATTTTCTTATATAATTATATTGTTATACTAAAATTAAGACGGCAAATATAGGACTTATTAATCAAATTTAAAAAGTTAATTCACTAAATTTTAATTGATTAAAACATGTAATTTTGCAAAATACTAATAGTAATGATGAATTTTTCTAATCGTTTAATATCGTGGTATTTAGCTAATAAAAGGGATTTGCCTTGGCGGAACTCCAACAATCCGTATTTTATTTGGCTCTCTGAAATTATTTTACAACAGACCAGAGTAAGTCAAGGAATACCATATTATTATAGGTTTATAGAAAAATTTCCTACTATTTTTGATTTAGCAAAAGCACCTGAACAAAAGGTTTTAAAGTTATGGCAAGGTTTAGGATATTATTCACGAGCTCGAAATTTACACTTTTCCGCCCAATTTATAGTTAATGAATTAAATGGTGAATTTCCTATTACCTATAAAGAATTATTAAAACTAAAAGGAGTTGGTGATTATACGGCATCAGCAATTGCTTCTATTTGCAATAATGAAAAAACTGCGGTTGTAGATGGAAATGTGTATCGTTTATTAGCTCGTTATTTTGGTGTTTATACCGCAATTAATACTTCCAAAGGAATTAAAGAATTTAAATTAGTTGCTCAAGAACTAATAGATGCTAAAAACCCAGGAACTTTTAATCAGGCAATTATGGAGTTTGGAGCAACTGTTTGCTTACCTAAAAATCCGAAATGTGATAGCTGTATATTTAATGATAGTTGTGTGGCTTTATCAAAAAATGAAATTAAAAAATTACCTGTTAAAGAAAAAAAAGTAAAAATTAAAAAACGATATTTTAATTATTTAGTTTTTAAAACAACATCAAATAATACATTATTAGAACAACGTACCAGTGGAATATGGAAAAATTTATATCAATTTCCTCTTATAGAAACTAAACAAGAAGTTGATGAAAGTGAACTTATAGCTCATAATGAATTTTTTAAAAATTATAATTATAAATCTATCACAATAAAACTGTTTAATAGTAAAACAAAACCACACAAATTATCTCATCAACACATTTATGCAAAATTTTGGATTTTAGAAACTAACGATACTAATAAAATTTCTTACAAGTGGGAAACTATTAAAAAATATCCTGTACCTTTATTAATTGATAATTTTATAAACGAATTTATTAACTTTTAAAAAAATTAGTACTTTTGAGGACTATTTAAAAACTAAAAAAATGGCTGGTACAGTAAACAAAGTAATTTTAATAGGACATTTAGGTGATGAAGTAAAAATGCACTATTTTGAAGGTGGAAATGCTATAGGAAGGTTTCCAATAGCCACTAATGAAACTTACACTAATAAACAAACTGGTGAAAAGGTTAGCACTACAGAATGGCATAATATTGTAGTTAGAAACAAGCTTGCTGAAATTTGTGAAAAATATCTTAAAAAAGGAGATAAAGTATATTGTGAAGGACGTATAAAAACGCGTCAGTGGCAAGGAGAAGATGGTTCTAAAAGATATACTACTGAAATTCATGTGGTAGATATGACGTTTTTAACTACTAAAAATGATTTGAATGCTCCAGATTCAGATACAGCTCCAAAAAAAAATGAAGCCGTAAAGCCAGAACCTCCAACAAATAATGTTGATAATGATGATGATTTACCATTTTAAATTTAATTAAAGTCACATAAATTGGATCCAGAACCCGCGTTTTTAGATTTATTTTCTACGTTAACTATTAATTATTGGTTTATAGCAAGTATTATAATTTTGCTGTTACTTCTATTGTTTTCGGCTTTAATTTCAGGTGCTGAAGTTGCTTTCTTTTCACTATCGAAAACAGATTTAAATAAGGCTTCAGAATCAAAATCATCTACCCAAAATATTGTAGCAAGGTTGTTGCTTAAACCCAAAAAATTATTAGCAACTATCTTAATATTAAATAATTTTATAAACATTTTAATTGTTTTAATTTTTGTTTATGTTGGTAATACCATATTTGTAGGGATTAACTCTGAGGTTATTAAATTTTTGGTTGAAGTAGTATTAGTTACTTTTTTAATTTTGTTATTTGGTGAAGTTTTACCTAAAATTTATGCCACAAGAAATTCGCTTAAGTTTGCTGTGTTTATGGCAATTCCTCTAAAATTTTTAAACTCTTTATTAAGTATTGTCAGTTTACCTTTAATGGGTTTAACCAACATTGTAGAAAACAGATTAGGTAATAAAAAATCTAATTTATCAGTTGAAAACTTATCAAAAGCATTAGAAATCACATCAACAGAAAATACCACTAAAGATGAACAAAAAATTTTAGAAGGCATTGTAAGTTTTGGAAATACTGAAACCAATCAAATTATGACTCCTCGTATTGATATATTTGCCTTAAAAAATGATGAAAAATACGAAGATGTTTTAGATAAAATTATTAAAAACGGATTTTCCAGAAATCCCGTTTATAAGGAAAACATTGATGAAATTATCGGAGTTTTATATGCTAAAGATTTGCTACCACATTTAAATGAGAAAAATTTTAACTGGCAAAGTTTGCTTAGAGCACCTTATTTTGTTCCTGAAAACAAAAAATTAGATGATTTGTTAAAAGAATTTCAAGAAAAGAAAAATCATTTAGCCATTGTAGTTGATGAATATGGAGGCACAAGTGGAATTGTTACTTTAGAAGATGTAATTGAAGAAATTGTAGGCGATATTAGTGATGAATTTGATGATGATGATTTATCGTATTCTAAATTAGACGCCAATAATTATTTGTTTGAAGGTAAAACCAATTTGAAAGATTTTTATAAAATTTTAGAATTGGAAGATACAAGTAATATTGAAGAAAATAAAGGAGAATCTGAAACCATTGCTGGTTTTATTTTAGAAATTCATGGAAAATTCCCTAAAAAAAATGAAATTATAAAATTTCATCAATTTAAATTTAAAATAGAATCCAAGGATAATAAACGAATTAAGCAGGTGAAAGTAACTATTAACACTCCAAATTAATACCCATGAAGAATTTATTTTATGGATTAATTTTAGTAGCTATAATTAGTCTTTTTAGTACTTGTAACACAAATGTTTTACCAAAGCCAAAAGCGTTTTTAAGCCTAAAATATCCTGCAGCATCTTACCATAAAATAAGTGATAATTGCCCTTATCAATTTGAAATATCTAATCAGGCTAAACTTATAGAAAAAAATAAATGTTGGGCAATTATTGAATATCCAAAATTAAAAGCTACTATGTATATTACTTATAGAAAAGCAAATAATAATTTGGATGACATATTAAATGAAGCTGAAAAATTCACCTTTAAACATGCCAAAAAAGCAAATGGGATTACTGATATTGCCTATATTAATTATGAAAAAAAAGTATTTGCAAAATTATATAATGTTGAAGGAAATGTAGCTTCTAACATTCAGTTTAGGGCAACAGATAGCATTAAAAATGTGTTAGCAGGAGCATTATATTTTTATGTTGAACCCAATTATGATTCTATTTTGCCAGCCATAAAATATATTGAAAAAGATGTTACTCATTTAATAGAAACATTGAGTTGGAAAAATGAAAAATAATAATTTTAAATATACAAAAACCATAAGAATTTGGTTGATAATAGGTTTAATAATGCTTGTTGGTCAAGTTATTTTAGGTGGTATTACAAGGTTAACAGGTTCGGGTTTATCTATAACTAAATGGGATGTTATTACAGGAGTAATTCCTCCGTTAAATCATAGTAGTTGGATTCACGAATTTGAGCTTTACAAACAAACGCCTCAGTTTCATAAATTAAATGCTTCATTTACATTACACAATTTTAAATTTATTTATTTCTGGGAATATTTTCATCGTTTATGGGTACGTGCTTTAGGTTTTATATTTTTAATTCCGTTTATCATTTTTGTTATAAAAAAGCAAATTAACTCATATTTAATAAAACGATTAGCAGTTGTTATTTTACTAACAATTTTAACAGCTTCAGCAGGTTGGATTATGGTTTTAAGTGGTTTTGTAAATAGGCCGTGGGTTAACGCTTATAAATTAACCTTACACTTTATATTAGCGGTACTTGTTATAACGGCTATGATTAAAACAATAGCGGATGTTTATAATTTTGGAATGAAAGTAAAACTAAAACCGCATAAGTTTGTTGCCATTGTTGTTGGAATTGCTTTTGTACAAATGATTTTTGCCGGATTAATGTCTGGTATGAAAGCGGGATTGTATTATCCTTCTTGGCCAGATATGAATGGGGAATTTATTCCATCGGTATTAAAAAATGCAGGTAACTGGAATTTTTCAAATCTTAGTAATTATGATCGATTTTTATTTGCACCAGCACTTATACAATTTATGCATCGATTTTTAGCATATTTATTAGTTATTCTAACAGTTGTAATGTTTTATAAATTAAGAAATAAAGTAAGTAATAATTTAAAAAAATGGATTCAATTTCCATTAGTTTTAGTATTTGTTCAAGTAGTTTTAGGAGTGTTAATGGTGTTAAATGTACAAGGTAAAATACCTTTAATATTAGGAGTTACCCACCAACTTATAGGATTATTGTTTTTTATGAGTTTACTTTTCTTATTTTTCAAAACAAGAGAATTTAAAGTATAAAAAAACCCCAACAAACGTTGAGGTTTTTATTTAATTTTTTAAAAAGGGAGTTAATTTTTAACAGCTTTTTTAACAGCATCAACACCTTTTTTAACATCAGTTTTAACACCTTCTACAGTTTCTTTAGCCGCATCAACAGCATCATTTACTTTTGTTGCAAGGCTATCAACAGTTGTTTTAACAGTTTCTTTTACTGAGTCAGTTTTCGCTTGTACTGCTTCAACATTGGCTTTAACGGCATCTTTCATGTCGCCTTTTTTTACATCTTTACAAGAAATAGCAATTATGCTCACTAAAGCAATTGCTACTAAAAATTTAATTTGTTTCATTTGATTGATTTTATTGTAATAACAAATAAACAATAAATTTATTGTTTACAAACTAATTTAGTTAACTTTTTTTATAATTGAGTCAATTTCAGTAGTTTTAGTAGCCTTATAAATATCTCCACCTGCAATTCCATTTATTTTTTTTACAATATCATTTTTACTTAATTTATTAGCATCATAAGTAAAAATTCCTTTTTTGGTGTCAAAATTTACTTTGGAATACGTTACACCATCCACTTTTGATAATTTAGATTGAATGGTACGAGCACAGCCAATTTCACAAGTCATACCTTTAATATCAACTTCAACACTTTTTAAGTTAGTAGCAATCTGTTCTTTTGCAGGTTTAGTTTTCTCTGGCTTTATTGAAGATTTTTTATCTCCACAGGAAATAAAAATTAAAGTTAGAATTAGTAAAGTGATTATTTTCCTCATAATGTTTTTGATTGATTTTTTTACGAATGTATAAACTTATACCTTCTATTCCGAATTTTTATTCGAATTTTGCATTTTTTAAGATGAAAACAGAACAAAATAATTTAAAGTGGACTTATTTAATTGTGCTCTCCTTAATTTGGGGAAGTTCTTTTATTTTAATGAAAAAGGCATTATTAGGATTAACACCAATTCAAGTTGGAGCTTTTAGAATAATAATAACAGCTATTTTTTTATTAATAATTGGATTTAAAAAATTACTTAAAATAAAAAAAAAGGATTGGTACTATTTAACATTAAATGCATTATTAGGAACATTTTTTCCGGTTTTTTTGTTTGCTTATGGAATAGACAAAATTGACAGTTCTATTGCATCTATTTTAAATTCGTTTACTCCGTTGAATACATTAATTTTTGGAGCTTTGTTTTTTGGTTTTAGCTTTAGTAAAAGACAGGCATTAGGGGTCTTTATTGGTTTGGTTGGTACTGTGATGTTAATTTTTAAAGGAGCAGAATTACACCCTAATCAAGATTATTTTTATGCAGTTTTTATATTGATTGCCTCTGTAGGATATGCATTAAACGTAAATATTTTAAAAAAATATTTACAAGATGTTGATGCCGTTGGTATTGCCGTTGCTAATTTTGTATTGCTGATTATTCCTGCAGTGATTATTTTATGGAATACTCATTATTTTGAAACCTTTAAAGCAACTAATACTAACATAATGGCATTGGTGTATATGATTGTTTTATCAGTTTTTGGAACGGCTATAGCGAAAATAATGTTTAATAGATTGGTGCAAATATCTACGCCAATATTCTCATCTTCAGTAACCTATATAATTCCTATTGTAGCTGTAACTTGGGGAGTTTTAGATGGAGAAAAAATATTGTTTACTCAATTTATTTCTGGGTTTGTAATTTTATTTGGAGTTTATTTAGTAAATAAATCGGAATAAAAAATGCCTCTAAAAAAAGAGGCATTTAATAGTATATTTAACTCGTTGTGCATTTTGACTCTTTAAACATCCTGTTACGTCAATTCCTTTAGATTAGCAAACTGATAAAAACATTTAAATTTGTTAAAAGAAAAAGAATGGGGTGTGTTTTAGCCCCTATAAAACAAGAGTAATCTTTTAAATTTCGATTATTAATTATGCTGCTATATTTTTCATTAAAATTAAGTGTTTATCTTCCATCCATTTTTCCATAGGAGTAATTCTCCCTAATAAGCCATGAAGCCTTTCGTTGTTATAGAAAATCACATATCTTTTTAGTATTTGTTCAATTTGCCCAAAATTCATGTACTCAAATCGTTGAAATATTTCCTTTTTTAGTATTCCATGATATGCTTCTATGTGTGCATTTTCTTCAGGTGTAGCTACGTGAGTAAATTCTTGACTTACACCTATCAAACCTAAATATTCACGTACACTTTTAGCTATAAATTGACTTCCGTTATCACTTCTAATAACTACACTTTCCGGATATTGATATTCTTCAAATAAACGGGAAAGGAATGATATTAGATGCGTTTGTTTAATGGTAAAAGAAAAATAGTCTTTTAAAATTCTACGGGTATGTACATCAATAATAGACAGTAAATAAGCATTCTTCCCAACATTTGGAATCCACACCATTTTTATATCCATCTCTAAGCATTCCATAGGTCTAGAGGTAATTACTTTTCTGAATTTTACAAATTTACGACCAGAACCACTCCTGTTTATTCTGTGTTCTAGTT
>NZ_JAKIUR010000065.1 GCF_021647475.1 Lutibacter sp. | reverse complement strand
TGTGAGTCTAGATACTGTGTGACCCATACGCCTTTGTCCTTTCATATCTCAAAAGTACAAAATTGTGTAGCAACTGAAAGTCTTGCACTAAAGTGCATAGTTTCAACTAACATCTGTGACCAATGAAGAAATAACTAATAAATAGCCTATTTTATTAAGTTGTAAAATAACATAATTATCAAATATTTTTAAATTTTTAAAATAGCGTAATATTTTCTTAAATAAATAAACAATATATAATAACAATAAATAAGATAAAAGAGAGATTGCCAAGATAATTTTTGTTGGCATACTAGAAACTATTAGTTCTATTCCATTAATTTTAAAATGAAATGAATTTAAATCGTCAATAAAGAACAAGGCTGGTACAAAAAATAAAATAAAAGGAACCATTGGTAAAGATATGATCCAAAAAAAATCTACAATTGCTTTTAAAATATTAAGTTTTCTCATTTTTGATGTGTTTATATTTATAGAGTATGTAAATATACAAAAATTATTGAAAAACAATAATAAAATATTGTTATATGATATATTTATAAAGTAAACAGCCTCAAAAACTAAATACTTTTGAGGCTATTTAAGAAGGTAATCTATAATTTATTTAGGAACTACGTTTGCTTTTAAAAATTCTCTATTCAAACGTGCAATATTTTCTAATGAAATTCCTTTTGGGCATTCAACTTCACAAGCACCAGTATTGGTACAGTTTCCAAAGCCTTCATTATCCATTTGATTTACCATATTTAAAACACGTTCTGTAGCTTCAACACGGCCTTGTGGTAAATAAGCAAATTGCGAAACTTTAGCAGATACAAACAACATAGCACTTGAGTTTTTACAAGTTGCTACACAAGCCCCACAGCCAATACATTCTGCGGCATCAAACGCATCAGCTGCATCTTCTTTTGCAATAGGAATTGCATTAGCATCTGGAGCACCGCCAGCATTAAATGAAACATAACCACCAGCTTGTTGAATACGTTCAAAAGCACTTCTGTCCACTACCAAATCCTTAACCACAGGAAAAGAATTTGCTCTAAATGGCTCTACATAAATAGTTTGTCCATCTTTAAATGAACGCATATATAATTGGCAAGTAGTTACTAATTTTTTTGGTCCGTGAGCTTCTCCATTAATATATAAGGAGCAAGTTCCACAAACACCTTCTCTACAATCATTATCAAAAGAAATTACATCTTCACCTTTTTCAATTAAGTTCTGATTTAGCACATCTAACATTTCTAAGAATGAAGTTTCCGCTGAAATATCTGTAACTTTATATTCTTTCATGCTCCCTTGAGCATTGGCATCTTCCTGACGCCATATTTTTAAAGTAAAATCCATAATTTATAGTTTTTAGAAACTAGATACTAGTTTCAACTTTCTTTATTAATGAATTGAGCATTTTGCTTTCTTCATCAATTAAAGAAAAAATAGTTTCAAATTTTTTATAATATTTTAATTTTTCACTAATGATTAACTGAGTTTCTAACTCTAATAAAGAACCTCTAGCTGTTCTCAAAAAATTAGCATAATGTGCTTTTGTTCCACGTCCCCAACCTTCGGCAATGTTTGAAGGAATTGAGACTGCAGCTCTTCTTAATTGAGAAATCAAACCAAATTTTTCGTCAGCAGGAAAGACTTTAGAAATATTATAAGATAATAATACTATTTCTATACCCTTTTGCCAAACAAACAAATCTTTATAAGAATTTATTTTACTCATAATAACTAATTTCTAGTCACTAACAACTTTTAACCTTATTTATAATTACGTTGTTTTAATTCAATTGCGTTAAAGGTCAATTCTTCTTTATGAAGCTTAGGCTCTTTACCTTCTCCCATATATTCCCAAGCCGCTACGTATGTAAAATCTTTATCATTGCGTTTAGCTTCCCCTTTTTGAGGGCCGTCTAATTCAACAGATTCTTCACGGTAATGTGCACCACAAGATTCTTTTCTGTTTAATGCGTCAATGGCCATTAGCTCTCCTAATTCTAAGAAATCAGCAACACGAATAGCTTTTTCTAACTCGTTATTAAACTGATTTGATTTTCCTGTAACCCGAACATCTTTCCAGAAATCTTCTCTAATAACTTTAATTTCTTCAATTGCTTCTTTTAGATTTTTCTCATTGCGAGAAAGACCTACTTTATCCCACATAACTTTGCCGAGTTTTTTATGGAAATAATCAACTGATTTAGAACCTTTAATAGCAAATAATTTATCAATTAGACCTGTAACATCAGCTTCAGCTTTATCAAAATCAGCGGTGTCAGTTGCAATTGGGCCTGTATGAATATCTTCATTTAAATAATTAGATATAGTGGCTGGCAATACAAAATAACCATCACATAAACATTGCATTAATGAAGAAGCTCCTAATCGGTTTGCTCCGTGATCGGAGAAATTTGCTTCGCCAATTGAATATAATCCAGATATTGTAGTCATAGTTTCATAATCAACCCAAGTTCCTCCCATAGTATAATGAGAAGCTGGATAAATCATCATCGGAGTAACGTAAGGATTATCGCCTGTTATATTTTCGTACATATCAAACAAGTTTCCATAACGTTCTTTAACTACATCTTTTCCTAGTCTTTTAATAGCATCTTCTAAATCTAAATATACGGCAAAACCAGCTTTGTTTACACCATAACCAGCATCGCAACGTTCTTTTGCGGCACGTGAAGCTACATCACGAGGAACTAAATTCCCAAATGCTGGATAACGTCGTTCTAAATAATAATCTCTATTTTCTTCTGCAATTTCAGTAGGTTTTAATTTGCCTTCTCGGATGGCTTTTACGTCTTCAATATTTTTTGGCACCCAAATTCTACCATCATTTCTAAGAGATTCAGACATTAAAGTTAATTTACTTTGATGTTCTCCAGAAACAGGAATACAAGTTGGGTGAATTTGTGCATAACAAGGATTGGCAAAATATGCTCCTTTTTTATAAATTTTCCAAGAGGCAGTTGCATTACAATTCATTGCATTAGTAGAAAGATAAAAAACATTACCATAACCACCAGAAGCAACTACCACCGCATGTGCACCAAAACGTTCTATTTTACCTGTAACTAAATCTCTAGCAATAATTCCACGAGCTTTACCATCTACAATAACCACATCTAACATTTCGTGACGATTGTAGGTTTTAACTTTACCTGCTTTAATTTGACGATTCATAGAGCTGTAAGCACCCAACAATAATTGTTGTCCGGTGGCTCCAGAAGCGTAAAAAGTTCTTGAAACTTGAGCACCACCAAAAGATCGGTTGGCTAAAGTTCCTCCATATTCACGTGCAAAAGGTACGCCTTGTGCTACGCATTGGTCAATTATATTTCCGCTTAATTGAGCTAAACGATATACGTTTTCTTCACGTCCACGATAATCACCACCTTTTACGGTATCATAAAATAAACGATAATCGCTATCATTATCATTTTGATAATTTCTAGAGGCATTGATACCTCCTTGTGCAGCAATTGAGTGTGCACGTCTTGGACTGTCTTGAAAATAAAAAACTTTCACATTGTAACCAGCTTCACCTAAAGTAGCAGCAGCAGCAGCACCAGCCAATCCAGAACCAATAATAATGATATCGAGTTTTCTACGGTTTGAAGGATTTACCAAGTTGGTATGGGCTTTGTAGTTTTCCCATTGTTGAGCTATTGGTCCTTCTGGTATTTTTGAATTTAATGTTGTCATAATTTTTTAATTCTTAATTAATGAAAGAAAAATAGAGTGCAATTGCAGAAAAACCTACAGCAATTAAAATACTAAAAGCAATGCCAGTATATTTTAAACACTTTTTGTATTTGTTGTAATTAGCACCTGTACTTTGAAAAGCAGATTGAAAACCATGGCTTAAATGAATGCCTAATAAAACAAAGGCAATTACATAAATAGCCGTAAATAAAGGAGAGCTAAATCGATTAGTAACTAGCTCATAATCTGTAAGATTTCCTATTCCAACAAACTTTAGTTGCACAAAGAAATCCCATAAGTGCAAAATTAAAAATAACAATACTAAAATTCCAGTATAAATCATATTTCTAGAAGCAAACGTGGAATTTTCAGAAGGTTTATTAACTACATATTTTATAGATCTAGCAGATCTATTTTTAAGCTCTAAGGATATTCCTTGAATTATATGTAAAATAAAACCAGCAGCTAAAATATACTGCATTACTTGTATTACACCGTTAGTTGCCATAAATTCAGAGGCCTCGTTAAATGCGTTTGGCCCCCAAAATAATGATAAGTTAATACTAAGATGTACAATTAAAAAGATTATTAAGAAGAAACCGGTAAGTGACATGACTATCTTTCTTCCAATAGATGACGTTAAGAATTTGTTCATATTATTATACTTTTTTTGAGGATTACAAATATAGCCATTTGAATTCGAAAAAATTAAAACCTACTAAATGAGTTTTAGTAATTTAGATTAATTCTAAATAATAATCCGGAATCTGAAATCTGATAAATATCATTATTAAAAACAATATCCTATTTTACCTTTATAAAATCAACTCAAAAAATTAGCCTTATGGCAGTAAAAAAAGGACTCTTCAAAACATCGGTAGGTCGTAAAAATTTGATGGCGTTTACCGGTCTATTTATCATCTTTTTCCTTGTAATTCACCTTATTGGGAATCTTATTTTAGTTATTCCAAATTCATTTTTTCCAATAGAATTTTGGAATAATGTAGCAAACGGACATGATATGTATAATGCATATTCTCACTTTTTGGTTCACTTTTGGCCAGTAACAATTGTTGCATACATTTTATATGTAGCAATTATTACGCACATTATTGATGCTCTTTTAATAACACTTCAAAATAAAAAATCACAAGGTGAAAAATATATAGTTACTGATAATTCTACTAGCTCTTGGTATTCAAGAAATATGGGTATTTTAGGCACTGTAATTGGTGTTTTTTTAGTAATACACATGGCTCAATTTTGGCTACAATATAAAGTGTTAAAAGTTGAACATGATTTATACGAATTAGTTCTTGCTACTCTAAAAACCTGGTGGTTTGTACTTGTTTACGAAATAGGAATTATAGCTCTTGGTTTTCACTTAGTTCATGGTATTGAAAGTGCACATCGTTCTTTAGGAATTTATCCCAAAAAAATAATGAATACAATTAAGTATATAGCACTATGCTTTAGTTTAGTTATGGCAATTTTATATGCTATTATTCCTATTATTCTTTACTTCAAATAAAAAAAATTATGGCTCTTAACGCAAAAATTCCAGTAGGACCTTTAAAAGATAAATGGCAAAATTACCTTGCTAAAACACATATAGTAAATCCGGCAAATAGAAAAAAATTAGATATAATTGTAGTTGGTGCAGGATTATCAGGTGGTGGAGCTGCAGCTTCTTTAGCTGAACTAGGGTACAATGTAAAAGTTTTCTTTTTTCAGGATTCTGCTCGTCGCTCACATTCCGTTGCCGCTCAAGGTGGTGTTAATGCCGCTAAAAATTATAAAAACGATGGTGACAATGTTTATAGAATGTTTTACGATACCATTAAAGGCGGAGATTTCCGGTCTCGTGAAGCCAACGTTTATAGAATGGCTGAAGTATCAGTAGATTTAATTGATCATATGGTAGCTCAAGGTGTTCCTTTTGCTCGTGAATATAGTGGCTATTTAAGCAATCGTTCATTTGGTGGAGTATTGGTTTCTCGTACTTTTTATGCTCGTGGTCAAACTGGGCAACAACTATTAATGGCTACTTACCAAGCCATGATGAAACAAGTTAAGGCAGAAACGCTAAAACAATATAAAAGACATGAAATTTTAGATATTGTGATAGTAGATGGCAAAGCTCGTGGAATTATTGCTCGCGATTTAGATACAGGAAAAATTGAACGACACGCAGCACATGCCGTAGTTTTTGGAACAGGTGGTTTTGGAAAAATATTTTATTTATCCACTTTAGCTATGAATTCTAACGGTTCTGCAAACTGGCGAGCTCATAAAAAAGGTGCTTATTTTGCAAATCCTTCATGGACTCAAATCCACCCAACTGCATTACCACAAGCTGGAGAACATCAATCTAAATTAACCTTAATGTCTGAATCTTTACGTAATGATGGTAGAATTTGGGTTCCTAAAAAGAAAGATGAAACAAGAGCTCCAGGAGATATTCCTGAAGAAGATAGAGATTACTATTTAGAAAGAAGATATCCTGCATTTGGGAACTTAGTTCCTCGTGATGTAGCTTCACGTGCCGCCAAAGAAAGAATGGATGCCGGTCATGGAGTAGGCTCCTTAAAAAATGCTGTTTATCTTGATTTTAAAACGGCTATTGAAAAACTAGGTGTTGATACTATCAAAGAACGTTATGGTAATTTATTTACTATGTATGAAAAAATTACTGCTATTAATGCCTACAAAGAACCTATGAAAATATCACCTGCTGCTCATTTCTCTATGGGAGGTTTATGGGTAGATTACGAATTGCAAACCACAATTCCTGGATTATTTGCTGTTGGTGAAGCCAATTTTGCAGATCACGGTGCAAATCGACTAGGTGCAAATTCACTTTTACAAGCATCTGTTGATGGTAACTTTATATTACCAAATACCATTTCAAATTATTTATCTAACGAAATTAGAACCGGAAAAATATCAACTGATACTCCTGAATTTGAAGAAGCTGAAAAATCTGTAAAAGAACAAGTTGAAAAATTATTAGCTATTAAAGGAACCATGCCTGTAGATAAAATTCACAGACGATTAGGTAAAATTATGTTTAAAGAAGTTGCCATGTCTAGAAATGAAAAAGGATTGAAATGGGCTATTGAAGAAATTAGAAAACTTAGAACAGAATTTTGGGAAAATATAGCTGTTTCAGGAGATCAAAATGGACCTAATTCTGAATTAGAAAAAGCAGGACGATTAGCAGACTATCTAGAAATAGCTGAATTAATGGCAGTTGACGCTTTAAATAGAAGAGAAAGTTGTGGGGCACATTTCCGAGAAGATTTTCAAACTGAAGATGGCGAAGCCAAACGCGATGACAAAAATTTTATGTATTCGTCTGCTTGGGAATGGGATAATGGTGAAAATTGGAAATTACACAAAGAACCATTAGAATTCACTGAAGTTAAACCAACGGTTCGCTCCTATAAATAAAATTTAAGATTATGAAACTGACACTTAAAATATGGCGACAAGAAAACGCCAAATCAAAAGGTAAAATGGTAACTTATAAAATGTCTGATTTAAGCGAAGACATGTCATTTTTAGAAATGCTCGACGTTTTAAATCAATCACTTGCAATTAAAGGAGAACGAGTTATTGAATTTGACCATGACTGTCGTGAAGGAATTTGCGGACAATGTTCTTTAGTGATTAACGGACAAGCCCACGGTCCTGAATCGCATTATACAACCTGCCAAACTCATTTACGATCTTTTAAAGATGGTGACACTTTATTTGTTGAACCTTTTAGAGCAAATTCATTTCCTGTTATAAGAGATTTAAAAGTTGACAGAAGTTCTATGGATAAAATTATTCAAGCTGGTGGTTATATTTCTTCTTTTACCGGAATGGCTCCTGAAGCTAATGCTATTCCAATTCATCACGACATTGCCGAAAGTGCTTTTGATAGTGCTGCTTGTATTGGTTGTGGTGCTTGTGTAGCAACCTGTAAAAATTCATCTGCTGCACTATTTGTATCTGCCAAAATAAGCCACTTAGCTAAGTTACCTCAAGGTAAAGTAGAACGAGAGGAACGTGTTCAATGGATGGTAAATGCTCATGATAATGAAGGATTTGGTAGTTGTTCAAACACAGGAGCTTGTGCAATGGTTTGCCCACAAGAAGTACAATTAATAGATATTACTAGAATGAATTACGAATATAATAGAGCAGTCTGTCATTCAAAAGAATAAAATATTGATCTATATAATCTATTAAAAATAGGGTTTCTGTTTAATAACAGAAACCCTATTTTTATTAATATTATTTTTTATAAATTTAGAAGTTCCTAAATTAAAACTAATGAAAAAACTAACCTTGCTTGTTTTATTAATTTCAACTATTACTTTTTCGCAACAATTTGACATTGCTAAATTTAAGGGTCTTAAAACCCGATCAATTGGACCTGCTGGTATGAGTGGAAGAATTACAGCTATTGATGTTGTTATAAAAAATACTGATATTATGTATATTGGATCTGCTTCTGGAGGAGTTTGGAAATCAGAAAGTGGTGGAGTAGATTGGAAACCTATTTTTGACAAATATGGACCAATGTCTATCGGTGCAATAGCCATTCAACAAAGTAATCCTGATGTAATTTGGGTAGGAACTGGTGAAGGAAATCCTAGAAACAGCGTTTCTAGCGGTTATGGTTTATATAAAAGTTTAGATGCTGGGTTAACTTGGAAATTAGTTGGATTAGAAAAAACACGCAACATCCAAAAAATAATAATTGATAAAACCAATCCAAATATTATTTATGTTGGTGCTATTGGTTCTTCTTGGGGAGCACATCCTGAACGTGGTGTTTATAAAACAACCGACGGCGGTAAAACTTGGTCAAAATCATTATTTGTAAATTCTAAAACTGGCTGTGCCGATTTGGTAGTTGACCCAAGTAATCCAAATAAATTAATGGCTGCAATGTGGGAACATCAACGAAAACCTTGGACTTTTACTTCTGGTGGACAAGGTTCTGGAATATATTTAACTTATGATGGCGGTGAAAATTGGAAAAAAATCACTTCTAAAGAAGGTTTACCTGAAGGAAATTTAGGAAGAATTGGTTTGGCAATTGCTCCTAGCAATACCAACATTGCCTATGCTTTAGTAGAAGCTAAAAAAAATGCACTTTATAAATCCATAGATGGTGGTGAGAAATGGAAAAAAGTAAATGACAAATCTAGCGGAAAAGGAAAAGCTGGTATTGGAAACAGACCTTTTTATTATTCTCATATTTATGTAGATCCCATCAATGAAAATCGAATTTATACTATTTTCACTTATGTAAATGTTAGTGTTGATGGAGGAAAATCATTTAAACAACTTATGCCGGCTTATAACTCTAATAATGGCGTACATCCGGACCATCATGCTTGGTGGATTAATCCTAATAATCCAAGTTTTATAATGGACGGCAATGATGGTGGTTTAAATATTACCCATAACAAAGGGAAAACCTGGCGATTTGTAGAAAATTTACCAGTAGGCCAGTTTTATCATATTAATGTGGATAACGATTTTCCTTATAATGTGTATGGAGGAATGCAAGATAATGGTTCATGGAGCGGACCAGCTTACGTTTTAAAGGCTCAAGGAATTCGAAATTCGTATTGGCAAGAACTTATGTTTGGTGATGGTTTTGATGTAATTCCTGACCCAACCAACTCTCAATTTGGTTATGCCATGTCTCAACAAGGATCTGTTGGTAGGTACAACAAAAAAACAGGCTATGTAAAAATGATTCGTCCAACGCATCCAAATCCAGATATTAAACTTCGATTTAATTGGAATGCAGCTATTGCCTTAAATCCTATTGATAAAAAAACGATTTATTTTGGAAGTCAGTTTGTGCATAAATCTACCAATAAAGGTTATACTTGGCAAATAATTTCGCCCGATTTAACTACCAATGATAAAACAAAACAAAAGCAATTTAAAAGTGGCGGTTTAACAATGGATGCTACAGGAGCTGAAAATCATTGTACTATTTTGGCTATTGAACCAAGTACTTTAGATGAAAACCTAATTTGGGTTGGCACTGATGATGGAAATATTCAATTAACTAAAGATGGTGGGGAAACTTGGGTTAATGTTTCCAAAAATATCAAAAACTTCCCTAAAGGAAGTTGGATTCCTCAAATTAGAGCTTCAAAATTTAATACAGGTGAGGCTTATGTTGTAGTTAATAATTATCGTCAATTTGATTTTAAACCGTATTTATTTAGAACTAGAAATTACGGAAAAACCTGGGAAAATTTATTAAAAAACAAACCTGAAACCTTTGGTTATACACACTCAATTATACAAGATATTGAAGAACCAAAATTACTTTTTTTGGGAACTGAATTTGGATTATATATTAGTATTGATGAAGGTAAAACTTGGACTAAATGGACTCAGAATTATCCAACAGTTTCCACTATGGATTTAGCAATTCAACCACGTGAACAAGATTTAGTTATTGGTACTTTTGGACGAGCAATTTATATTTTAGATGATATTCGTCCGTTTAGAGCTTTAGCAAAAGAAGGTAATCAATTATTAAACAAAACATTACATTTATTTACACCTCCAAAAGCATTTATCACTCAAAATCAACAACCCTCTGGAACACGTTTTGGTGCTAATGCCATTTTTAATGGTGATAATAGAAAAAAAGGTGTAATGATTACTTATAGCATCAACAAACCTAAGCACAAAAAAAATAATGAGTCTTTATCTAAAAACAAAAAAGAGTTAAATAAAAAAGACAAAACTATTGCGGTAAAAGCAGAAAAACCCGAAGTGAAATTTGATTCTCTTTTCTTTCAAGTTTTTAATGCTAAAAATGAATTAATTAGAAGCATAAAAAAGAAAGCACCAAAAGAAAATGGAGTACATAGAATGTATTGGCATTTTGAAGAAAACGGAATGCGAGGACCGTCTAGAAAAAAAGTTAAAAAAAATAGCAATCTACCTTCAGGAGTAACCGTTTTACCTGGAAATTATACTATAAAACTTCATTTTGGAAATCAAACAGCAACTCAGAAAATAACGGTAGCTTATGATCCTAGAGTTAAAATATCTATGGATGTTTTACAAAGTAAATACGATTTGCTAAAACAATTGGATGCCAGATTAGGAATTGCGGGTAAAGCAACGCAACGGTTACTTAGTTCTAAGAAAATTGTTGAAGATTATCAAAAAAGAATAAAAGCACAACATAAAAAAGAAAAATTTAAAAAGTTGTTAGTTGAACATACCAAAATGCTAAAAGAAATTAATGGTTTGCTAGATGATATGCTTGGCAAAAAAGATAAACGACAAGGTATAACTGCAACGGAATTTCCAAGTACCATTTCTTATTTATATTTAGCCAAAAGTTACGTAAATTCTTTACTGCAAAAACCCGGACCTACAGAAATTACCTTAGTTAAAAACGCCAATAAAAAAGTAGGAGCTATGGTCTCTAAAATCAATAAATTTTATGAAACGGATTGGACAAATTATCAAAAATCGGTTGAAAATTTAAAACTGTCGCCTTTTAAGAAGTTAAGTGAACTTAACTATTGATAAAACTCGTTGTGCATTTTAACTCTTTAAACCTACTATTACGTCAATTCAAAGTGACGAAATTTTATTAAAATGCACAACGGAGTATCTAAAATAATTGTTTACTTTTATCACCTTATAATCACCAAATTTTTAATGAAATACATTTTTAGTCCTCTACTTTTTTTTCTTTATACAACGATAGTTTTCTCTCAAATTTTCATCGACAATCAATATTAAATTTCCTCTTAATTTAAACCATTTTTATTGTAAATTTACATGTTGCACATTTTTTATTTAATAAAAAAGAACAAATTTGCAACGTACCTCGTGATGGTAAGTTTTGTTATGAAAAAAATGATCCTTATTTTATTTTTTTTAACCAGCTATCTTGTTATTGGGCAACTGAAATACAAGACAATCACTCTTGATTTAAAGAATGCAACAAATTCTATTGCAAGTTATTCAACTTCGCCATTCAACATTTTTAGTGAATCTCAAATGATGAGTCATTTTCTAGAAACCCAAGAGTTAGAAATTACCCAATTGTCTAAGGAATTGTTAGAATTAAACAACCATATTTCTACTATTAAGGAAACAAGCTTGCAGGCTTTTTTTATAAATTTTCTAAAGGAATTTTCTTGGTTTACAAATTTTAATGCTAAATATTTGTATAAAATTGAATCTTCCATCCAAAAAAGAGCTCCTATTAAGGGAAATGAAATACTATTTATAAGCAATTCATTTTCACTATATAAAAGATACACATTACTAAACCAATCAATTCAAAATTTGTTGATAAAAACCAACAAAAACAAGTTGTCTTCTATTATGTTAGAATCTCAACTTTCACAACTTCAAAATTTTTATTTAAATTATTCCAATTCAATTAAAATCCAGCGAATTAGACGCATTTTAAATGAAAAAAATAATTCATTTAACATTAAAAAAAACGATTTAAAAAAAATGGTGCGAAAGCAATTAAAAAGGAAAAATTTTAAAGCAATTAAACAACAAATTAACAAAATAATTATTCATACTAAATTCAGCCATTCCGATACCCTTTTTAAAGAATTATCCTCAAAATCTTATAGGAATAGTTTTATAAAAAAAGATAACAAAAAGTTTAGAAAACTTTTTATGAAAGATAAATTTCATAATACAGGTAGAACCTTTACATACTTTTTAAGTAGATTAATGGGTAATTTTATTGGATTGTTTAAATATAGAAACGGCTATTTATTTAAAAATGATTCTATTTATAATGAACTTTTTGAACGGCTTAAACCCTTAGATATAATTGCTGAAAAAACCAGTTTTTTATTAACGGACAAATTAATTACTGGTCATTTTGGTCATGTCGCCATTTATTTAGGTACCAAAAAACAATTAGAAGATAGCTACTTATGGAATCATCCAGTAATAGTTCCTTTTCAAAAGCAAATTCAAGAAGGTTTTTGTATTATTGAAACCAATAGAAGAGGAACTCACTTAAAAAAACTTAAACAGTTTTTAAATGTTGATGAAGTTGCCATTTTAAGAATTACAAATTTTGACCAACTTCCAACAAATTTTAAGCTAACCTTTTTAAATAATTTATTAGGTCAATTAGGGAAAAAGTATGACTTTAATTTTGATACCGAAACAAATGACAAACTTATATGTTCGGAATTATTATACGATGTTTTTGGAGCCATTCATTGGCCTTATATGTATTCATTTAATAGATTTATTGTTACACCAGATAATTTATTATCACTTGCTTTATATAAAAATTCACCCATATCGCTTCAATATTATATAAGTTCAAATAAAAAAAACATTGATAATAAAAACCTCTTCGATTTAGCAAAAAACCTAGGATATACACAAAAAAATAATGGTTTTATTTTTATAAATCCTAAATGTGAAAAAGACCGATTTAAGTACAAAGAACCTTGCACCAAGCCCAACAAAATACTTGAATATTCCAAATTTTAACAAAACTTTTATAGAGGTCAATAGTTAGTTACATAACTTAAAAAAAAATGTATGTCCGTAATTAGTAATATTAACAAAGAATCAATAGTTCTTTAATATTTAAAATATTTTTCGTATCTTTATGCTATGGAAAAAATAGATTTAAGAAGCGTAAAAGACCAAGAGAGAAACATCATTCGTAGAGATGCTATA
>NZ_JAKIUR010000064.1 GCF_021647475.1 Lutibacter sp. | reverse complement strand
CTACTTGATGTCATTGATGTAAATTATTGATTATCAGTATAATATACAAATAATTAATAACTTTGACAACTATAAATCAACTGATTATCTAGCTTTTATCAAAGAAAAAGTGTGAGTTTGCCCTGGTTTACTGGTGTTGGAAATAGACAAGTAGAACTTTATATAAACGGTGTTTCAAAAGGAACTTCTATTCAATGGGATAATACAAGTACACAAACTTTTTCTGTAACAGAAATTAATCTTACAGGAAATGTAATTATTGAAATTAGAAATATTACAGAAAAACAAGTTGTTATAGATGATATTAGTTGGACTTGTTACTCTTCTACGCTAGCAACAAATAATTATGTTTCAGACTTGTTTAATGTATATCCAAATCCTAGTACAAATAATGACTTAACTATTTCTGTAAAAAATAATACGGAGCTAAAAGGTGTACAATTATATAATACTTTAGGACAATTAATAATAGATATTAAAAACCCGAAAAAAGTTCAAAATAAGATACAATTAAAAAATATTCCTTCTGGAATATATATTTTAAAAGTATTTAATACTAAAGAATATTCAAGTAAAAGAATAATAATTCAGTAGATAAAAAAAAGAAGCTGTCTAAAAAGTAACATTCGTCAACCTAAACTTGTTTCAGGTTCTTATAATCATTAGTTATCAATAATGTAAGATTCTGAAACAAGTTCAGAATGACGGTTTTCAAGACTTTTTAGACAGCTTTTTTTTATTCAATTAGTGAAACTCCATTTAAATCGGTAGTTAAAATTTCACTCATATAATTAAAGTAAGGACGCATTACTTTAAAGGTTTTATTTACTTCATCTAAAAAGTTAGGTGATAATACTTCATCATCTGTAAAATAACGAGTTACAATATATTGTTTCATTCTAATTAAATCTACATTGGGATGATTTTTATCAAAACCTCTTGGAGCAGTTTTTAACGAATTGCCTTGGATTTCACCAAAATTTTGAACAAACTTTTTATCGTTAATAATAGCTCTAATTTCAGTAGTATCCATTTCAAATTCCTTTCTAATACGAAGTAAATCTTCTTTATTAGGAGACCAAAATCCACCTGCCAAAAAAGTTTCTCCCGGACTTATTTGCAAATAATAGCCTCCTCTTTTTCTTTTTGATGCTCGTACAAAATGACCAGAAAAATAAGTTTTATAAGGTGTTTTATCTTTTGAAAAACGAATATCTCTGTAAATTCTAAATACCTTTAATTTTTCTATTTCGTCATGTGTGTTTAACGCTTCCTTTAAGGCTGTATAAAACAATTTTATTTTATCTTGTTCAAGTTGAAATTCCTTTTTATGTGTGTTAAACCAATCTCGATTATTATTTTCCTTTAATTGACTTAGAAAATTAAAAGCTGATTTTGAAATTGTAGTCATATGATAAAATTTATTTTGAAATGTACAAAAAAATTAAGAATGTCTTCCCTCTAAAATTTTCACGACATCTTTTAATGTGAAACCTTTTGCTTGTAGTAAAATTAAATAATGAAACAGCAAATCTGCACTTTCATTTAAAAATAAATTATCGTCATTATCTTTAGCTTCAATTACAACTTCTACAGCTTCTTCTCCTACTTTTTGAGCTATTTTATTAATTCCTTTTGCAAATAATGAAGCTACATAGCTTTTTTCTGAATCAGCAATTTCTCTTCTACTTTGAATCACATTTTCCAACTCAGATAAAAATCCGTAAGATTGGTTATTGGTTTCTCCCCAACAAGTATCCGTTCCTTTATGGCATGTTGGTCCAACTGGATTCACTTCAATTAACAAAGTATCCTTATCACAATCGTTTTTAATTGAAACTAAATTTAAAAAGTTACCACTTTCTTCACCCTTTGTCCACAATCTATTTTTTGTTCTACTATAAAATGTTACTTTATTAGTTTTAACTGTTTTTGAATAGGCTTCAACATTCATGTAACCCAACATTAATACATTTTTAGTAGTTGCATCTTGAATTATTGCTGGCACTAAATCATCATTATTTTTATTAAAATTTATATTCATAATTTTTTCTTGTATTTTATTATCTCTTGTCATTCCTGCGTAGGCAGGAATCCATTATTAACATTGTTTAGATTCCTGTTTTCACAGGAATGACATTACAATCGAACTGGTATATTATTATTTTTTAATTCTTTCTTTAAATCTATTATTTCTATTTCTTTAAAATGAAAAACGCTAGCTGCCAAAGCAGCATCTGCTTTTCCTTCAATAAATACATCTGTAAAATGTTGTATATTTCCTGCTCCACCTGACGCAATTATTGGAATATTAACCAAACTACTTAAATGTGCTAATGCATTATTTGCAAATCCGTTTTTAGTACCATCGTGATCCATGGAAGTGAATAATATTTCACCAGCACCTCTATTTTCTACTTCTTTAGCCCAATCAAATAATTTAATTTCCGTAGGAACTTTACCTCCAACCAAATGCACCATCCATTCGCCTTCAACCTGTTTTGCATCAATGGCTACAACAATACACTGACTTCCAAATTTTGCAGCCAACTCATTTATTAATTGTGGGTTTTTTACTGCAGATGAGTTTATAGAAACCTTATCAGCACCTGAATTTAATAATATTTCAACATCTTCAACCGATGAAATTCCACCTCCTACCGTAAATGGAATATTTATCTTTTCTGCCACATGCATCACTAATTCTGACAATGTTTTTCTACGTTGTTCCGTTGCAGTAATATCTAAAAATACCAGCTCATCAGCACCGTTGTTTGCATAAATTTCAGCAAGTTCAACGGGGTCTCCTGCATCGCGTAAATTAGTGAAATTTACACCTTTAACAGTTCTGCCATTTTTAATATCTAAACAAGGTATTATTCTTTTTGTTAACATAGTTTCTTTTATTCGTCATTGCGAATGAAATGAAGCAATCTCAATATATTCAACAGATTACCACGTCGTTTCTCTCCTCGTAATGACGTTACTTATTTAATATAAATTTTTCCAATTGTTTCATACTAATCCTATTTTCATAAATGGCTTTACCAATAATAGTTCCTTCACAACCCATTGCTGCCAATTTTGGTAATTCACTAAACGTTGAAATTCCTCCAGAAGCTATCAACTTCACATCAGATATTTTATTTAAAATCTTTTGATACAACTCAAATGAAGGTCCTTCTAACATGCCATCTTTAGAAATATCAGTACAAATAACATAACTAACACCCTTATTTACATAATTTTGTATAAAAGGAAGTAATTCTTTATCTGATTCTTCTAACCAACCGCCAATAGCAACTTTTTCATTTGTTGCATCGGCTCCCAAAATAATTTTTTCTGAACCATACTCCTGTATCCATTTCTTAAAAATTAAAGGATTTTTAACAGCAATACTTCCTCCTGTAATTTGATTTGCACCCGATTCGAAAGCTATTTTTAAATCTTCATCCGATTTTAAACCACCTCCAAAGTCAATACTTAAATTGGTTTTTGAAGCAATGGTTTCTAAAACTTTGTAATTTACAATATGGCTTGCTTTTGCCCCATCTAAATCTACCAAATGTAAATATTTAACTCCGTGATCTTCAAACATTTTTGCTGCTTCCAACGGATTTTCGTTGTATATCTTTTGAGTACTATAATCTCCTTTTGAAAGGCGTACACATTTCCCATTGATGATATCTATTGCGGGTATTATTCTCATTTGTATTGTTTAATTGTTATCTATTATTTTGTCATTGCGAAGCAAATTTTTCATTTGCTGTGGCAATCTCACGTTGAATGAAGAGATTACCACGTCGTTATCACTCCTTGTAATGATAAATTTTAAAATCTTTTGTCATTTTCATTTGCTGTGGCAATCTCCTTCATAGAATAAGATTACTTCGTCGCTACCGCTTCTCGTAATGACGGTTACTTTCACAACTCCAAAAAATTCTTTAAAATTTGTGCTCCTGCCGTACTACTTTTTTCAGGGTGAAATTGCACTCCATAAAAATTATCTTTTTGCATTGCTGAAGCATATTTAACTCCATATTCAGTAGTTGCAATAGTTTCTTTATTTAATGGAACATAAAAACTATGTACCAAATACATAAATTCTTTTTCATCAATTCCACTAAATAATTTCGATTTTAAATTTTCAATTTGATTCCAACCAATTTGTGGAACTTTTTGAGATGCATCAAATTTAACAACATCATAATTAAAAATACCTAGACCTTGGGTGTTTCCTTCTTCACAATGATTGCACATTAACTGCATTCCTAAGCAAATTCCTAAAACTGGTTGTGTCAAAGTTGGAATAACTTTATCCAATCCTGTTGAAATCAATTTTCCCATAGCGTTACTTGCCTCTCCAACTCCTGGAAAAATAATTTTATTTGCCGATTTTATTTCTTCTGCATCATCTGATAAAATTGAATCATAGCCCAACCTTTTAATCGCAAATTTAATAGACTGTATATTTCCTGCACCGTAATTTATGATTACTATTTTCATTTATTTTTATTCTTATTATGAGATTGCCACAGTCGTTCCTCCTTCGCAATGACAAAACAATTAATAATTGTCAGTTATTTTATAGCATTCCTTTAGTACTAGGTAAAATCATTTTTCCGGTATCTCTTTTTACAGCTGCTTTAATTGCTTTTGCAAATGCTTTAAAAATAGCTTCAATTTTGTGATGTTCATTTACACCTTCTGCTTTAATATTTAAATTGCATTTAGCTCCATCCGTGAACGATTTAAACAAATGGTAAAACATTTCTGTTGGCATTTCTCCAATTTTTTCGCGTTTAAAATCGGCATCCCATACCAACCAGTTTCTACCTCCAAAATCTATTGCAACCTGTGCTAAACAATCATCCATTGGTAAGCAAAAACCGTAACGCTCTATACCCAACTTATTCCCTAATGCTTTAGCAAAAACTTCACCTAAAGCAATCATAGTATCTTCAATAGTATGATGCTCATCAACTTCCAAATCACCTTTTACCTGTATAGTTACATCCATATTTCCGTGACGTGCAATTTGGTCTAACATATGATCAAAAAAGGCAATTCCTGTAGAAATATCACTTTTACCTGTTCCATCTAAATTCAGTTTAATATAAATTTGTGTTTCATTTGTATTTCGAGTAAGTTGTGCTGTTCTTTGTTCTAATTTTAAAAATTCATAAATTTTTTCCCAATCAGTAGTTTCTAACTGAATAAAATTACTTAATTCTTCTTTTTTTACCGAAATTTCATTGGAGCCTAAATAAGAATTATCATTGATAAATATTCCTTTTGAATTTAGATTTTTAGCCAATTGAATATCTGTCAACCTATCGCCAATTACAAATGAATTTTCCAAATCATAATCATCAGAAAAATAAATTTTGAGTAAACCTGTATTTGGTTTTCTTGTTGGTGCATTATCTTTAGCAAAAGTTTTATCAATATAAACTTTAGAGAATTTTACACCTTCATTTTTAAAGGTTCGTAATATAAAATTATGAACAGACCAAAAAGTGTTTTCAGGATAAATTTCAGTTCCTAAACCATCCTGATTGGTAATCATCACCAATTCAAAATCTAATTCTTTCGCTATTTTGCCTAAATATGTAAAAACTTTTGGATAAAAAACTAACTTATCAAATGCATCAATTTGTTCATCGGCAGGTTCTTTAATCAACGTGCCATCTCTATCTATAAACAATACTTTTTTCATCATTCAATTTCGTTTAATACGTTTATTAATTTCTTGTTTTCACTTTTTGTTCCAACCGTTAACCGCAATGTATTTTCACATAAAGGTTGCGTGGTTCTGTTTCTCACTACAATTCCTTTTTTTATTAATTGCTGATATCTATTATTAGCATTATCAACTTTAATTAATACAAAATTAGCATCTGTTGGATACACTTTTTCAATAAATGAAATTGATTTTAATTTCTTTATTAATTTCTCTCGTTGTGCTAGAATTTTACCAATTTCTTTTTGTACTTTTTGTTGATTCAAAACTCTTTTCAATGCTTTTTTCTGTGTTAATTTATTCACATTATAAGGAGGCTTAATTTTATTTAAAACCGTAATAATTTCTTTTGAAGCATAACAAATTCCCAATCTAATTCCTGCCATACCGTAAGCTTTTGATAAGGTTTGCGTTATAATTAAGTTTGGAAATTCATCTAATCGTTGTAACCAACTTTTTTGGGAAGTAAAATCAATATAAGCCTCATCTAATATGATGATTCCTTTAAAATATTTAAGAAGTGTTTCAACATTTTCAAATCTGAATAAATTACCTGTAGGATTGTTTGGCGAACACAAAAACAATAATTTTGAATTAGCATCTGCAGCATTTAAAATCTCTTGTACATTCGGTTGAAATTTATCTGTCAATAAAATTTCTTTTACAGTAATATTATTAATTTCTGCCAACACTTTATACATTCCATACGTTGGCGGTAACGTAATAATATTATCTACTGCTGGCTCACAAAATGCTCTGAAAATTAAATCCAAAACTTCATCACTTCCATTCCCTAATAAAATTTGATCAACATCATTTTTTTTGATTTTAGAAAGTTCTTGTTTTACCTTTCTTTGATAAGGATCAGGATACCGATTTACCCCATTTTCAAACGGATTTTCATTGGCATCTAGAAAAATCATTTCAGCATCAAAATCTTTAAATTCATTTCTTGCTGAAGAATAAGGCTTTAAGAATTTAATATTTTCTCGTGTTAGTTCTTGAATATTCATATTAATTGTTATTTGTCATTGCGAAGCAAATTCTTCATTTGCTGTGGCAATCTAATTCAATTTTAGAGATTACCACGTTGTTACCACTCCCTGTCTGCCGACAGGCTGGCTCATAATGACCATTATTTTAAACTATTTAAACGCAACGTTACTGCATTTTTATGTGCATCTAAACCTTCTGCTTCTGCCATTAATTCAATGGTATTTCCTATATTTTGAATCCCTTTTTTTGATATTTTTTGAAATGTAATAGCTTTTAAAAACGAATCTAAATTAACTCCTGAATACGCCTTTGAATAACCATTTGTTGGTAAGGTATGATTTGTACCTGAAGCATAATCACCTGCACTTTCTGGGGTGTAATTCCCAATAAATACCGAGCCGGCATTTTCAATTCCATTTACATAAAAATCATTATTATTGGTACAAATTATAAAGTGTTCAGGTCCATATTCATTTATTAATTCTAAGGCAATCTCTTTAGTTTCAACATAAATCAATTTTGAGTTTTCAATAGCTTTCTCCGCAATTTTTTTTCTTGATAATTGTTGAATTTGACTTTCAATTTCAATTGAAACTTCAGTAATCATTTTTTTTGATGTTGATACTAAAATCACCTGACTGTCAACACCGTGTTCTGCCTGACTTAACAAGTCTGATGCTACAAAACTTGGATTGGCGGTATCATCCGCAACAATTAATAATTCACTTGGTCCTGCCGGCATATCAATAGCAACTCCAAATTTAGTTGCTAATTGTTTTGCAGCAGTAACATATTGATTTCCAGGTCCAAAAATTTTATAAACTTGTGGAATTGATTCCGTTCCAAAAGTAAGTGCAGCAATGGCTTGAATTCCACCAATTTTAATAATTTCAGTTATTCCACATTGTTTTGCTGCATAAATAATAGCCGGATTTATAGTCCCTTTTTTATTTGGAGGAGTTGCCAAAATAATTTCTTTACATCCTGCAATTTGAGCTGGAATTGCCAGCATTAAAACTGTTGAGAACAATGGAGCCGTTCCTCCAGGAATATATAGTGCAACTTTTTGAATTGGTCTTTTTTCTTGCCAGCATTGAACACCTATAGTTGTTTCTGTTACAACTTTTTTAGTTTTTTGAGCACTATGAAATTTTTCAATGTTTTGTTTTGCATTTTTAATTGCTTCTTTTAAATCTCCTGAAATTAATGTATCAACTGTTTTTAATTCCTTTTCTGAAACATAAAAATCATTTAATAGAACTCCATCAAAAATAGACGTATATCTTTTTACTGCTTCATCACCATTACTTTTGATATCTCCAAAAATAGAAGTAACAGTATCTTCAATTGCTTCAATTGATTGTGTAGGTCTTTGCAGTAAAATTGACCAATTATCTTTTTGTGGATTTATTATTTTTTTCATTTTTGCATTATTTAGTTGAACTAAAAAATAATTATTGTAATTTTTGTTAAGATGAGATCCTGAAACAAGCCTGCCTGCCGGACAGGCGGGTTCAGGATGACACCTTTGTTATATGCTTATTCCAAATTATTCAACATTAAACTTTTAAATTTTAAACTTTAAACTTTTATAATAATTCTCTCTGGGGATTAAGGAGCTTTACAATACCATTTTTTCAATAGGAATTACTAACAATCCTTCTGCTCCATTTGCTTTTAAATCATCTATTACTTCCCAAAAAGAATTTTTTTCAATAACTGTGTGAATAGAACTCCATCCTTCTTCAGCTAAAGGTAAAACCGTAGGACTTCGCATTCCTGGTAATAATTTTATTATTGCTGAAATTTTATCATTAGGTGCATTCATTAGTACATATTTTGATTTTCTACCTTTTAAAACGGCTTGAATTCTAAATTGAAGTTTATCTAAAACAATCTGTTTTTCTTTTGATATTAAAGGAGAAACTGCTAAAACCGCTTCACTAACTAGCATTTTTTCAACCTCTTTTAAATTATTTTTAAACAAGGTACTTCCGCTAGAAACAATGTCGCAAATTGCATCAGCCAAACCAATGTTTGGAGCTATTTCAACTGAACCATTAATGATATGGATTTCAGGTTTAACATTAAATTTTTTGAAATACTTGATAACCGTATTTGGATAGGAAGTTGCAATACGCTTTCCATTTAAATCTTGTATAGAATTGTATTCATTTTCTTTAGGAATTGCAATGGAAACCCTACATTTAGAAAAACCTAAAGGTTCTAATATACCAATATCTTCACCTTTTTCAATTAAAACATTTTCACCAATAATGGCTACATCAACTACACCATCTCTTAAATATTGAGGAATATCTCCATTTCGCAAATAAAGGACTTCTAAAGGAAAATTACTTGCAGAAGCCTTAAGCTGATCTTTACCGTTGTCAATTGAAATTCCACAATCTTTTAGCAACTTAAGTGAATCTTCATTTAACCTTCCTGATTTTTGAACTGCAATTTTAATTTTATTCATTTCTTATCTTAATGTGTTCAAGTAAATCTTTGAGTATAAAAAAACCCGTCTGATTTACTCAAACGGGTTATAATTATATTTTTATTTTATTCAATATAGTATCATCGTGCCTGAGTGCCGGTTTGAAAATGATGACGATGATGTAATTGAATAAAATTCATGTTTCTTTATTTACTACGCCAAAGGTATTAAACTATTTAAATTAATAAACTCCACATGGAACAATATTAACAATTTTTTATTTTTTGTTAAATAAATAACAATTTATTCAACAAAATTGTTAAAAACTGTATTAATAACTAGTTTAACTAAATAAAACCCAAGACTAGTGTTTCTAATAATTTGGTTAAATTTGCTACATAAAACAAAAAATTAAACAAATCAATCTATGATTCATTTCTTTGGAAACGCAACCAGTAAAATTTATGCTGTACAAACGTCAAAAGAACTTTCGCAAGAAACAATACAAAAATTAACTTGGCTATTTGGCAATCAAAATATATTAAATGAGGCATCTATTTATGCTTTTTTTATTGGTCCAAAAATTACAATGATTACTCCTTGGAGTACAAACGCTGTTGAAATTACCCAAAATATGGGAATTGATAAAATCATAAGAATTGAAGAATTTATAGCTTCAAATAAAGAAGAAGATTTTGATTCAATGATTTTTCAAAAATACAGTGGATTAAATCAAGATGTTTTTACCATTGATTTAACACCTGAACCTATTTTAGAAATTGATGATATTGCTGCTTATAACAAACAAGAAGGATTATCACTAAATAATGATGAAGTTGAATATTTAAATAAACTAAGTGCCAAAATTAATCGAAAATTAACAGATTCTGAAATATTTGGATTTTCTCAGGTAAACTCAGAACACTGTCGCCATAAAATTTTTAATGGAACTTTTATTATTGATGGCAAAAAAATGCCTTCTTCATTATTCAAACTAATTCGAAAAACTTCAGAATTAAATTCCAACGGAATTGTTTCAGCTTATAAAGATAATGTCGCTTTTATTAAAGGACCAACCGTTGAGCAATTCGCACCAAAATCGGCAGATAAACCTGATTTTTACGAAATGAAAAATTTTAATTCTGTCATTTCTTTAAAAGCAGAAACTCATAATTTCCCTACCACTGTTGAACCATTTAATGGTGCTGCCACTGGAGCTGGAGGTGAAATTAGAGATCGTTTGGCGGGCGGAAAAGGGTCTTTGCCTTTAGCTGGTACAGCTGTGTATATGACTTCCTATTCTAGATTATCAAAAGATAGACCTTGGGAAAAATATATGCACGAACGCAAATGGTTGTATCAAACTCCAATTGATATTTTAATTAAAGCTTCAAATGGTGCTTCTGATTTTGGAAATAAATTTGGACAACCACTTATTTCTGGTTCTGTATTGACTTTTGAATATCAAGAAAATACTCGCAAATTAGGTTTTGATAAAGTAATTATGCAAGCAGGTGGAATTGGTTACGCAAAAGCTGAACAAGCTTTGAAAGATAAACCTGCTAAAGGTGACAAAATTATTATTTTAGGTGGTGATAACTACCGAATTGGTATGGGGGGTGCTGCAGTTTCCTCAGCTGATACTGGTAAATTTTCAAGTGGAATTGAATTAAATGCAGTTCAACGTTCAAACCCTGAAATGCAAAAAAGAGTTGCAAATGCCATAAGAGGAATGGTTGAAAATGAACAAAATCCAATTGTGTCAATTCACGATCACGGTGCTGGTGGACATTTAAATTGTTTATCAGAATTAGTTGAAGAAACTGGCGGAATTATAGAAATTGATAAATTGCCTATTGGCGACCCAACCCTTTCTGCTAAAGAGATTATTGGAAATGAATCTCAAGAAAGAATGGGTTTAGTAATTCATGAAAAGGATATTGAGTTGTTACAAAAAAATGCAGCAAGAGAACGTGCTCCTTTTTATGAAGTTGGAGAAGTTACAAACGACTTAAAATTTACTTTCGAATCAAAGAAAAACAATACAAAACCAATGGATTTAAATTTATTGGATATGTTTGGTAGCTCTCCAAAAACTATTATGAATGATAGTACTGTAAAAAGAAATTACAGCAAACCTATTTATATACAAGAAAATATTCAAGATTATCTCCGTGAAGTTTTAAAATTAGAAGCAGTTGCTTGTAAAGATTGGTTAACGAACAAAGTTGACCGCTGCGTTGGAGGAAAAGTTGCCAAACAACAATGTGCTGGTCCTTTACAATTGCCCTTAAATAATTGTGGCGTTATGGCATTAGATTATAATGGTAAAGAAGGAATCGCAACTTCTATTGGACACGCTCCTATAAGTGCATTGATTGACCCGATTGCAGGGAGTAGAAATGCCATAGCAGAAGCACTTACTAATATTATTTGGGCACCGTTACAAAATAATTTGGCATCTGTTTCTTTATCAGCAAACTGGATGTGGCCCTGTAAAAATGAAGGAGAAGATGCTCGTTTATACTCAGCCGTTAAAGCGGTTTCTGATTTTGCAATTGAACTGGGAATTAATATTCCGACAGGTAAAGATTCGCTTTCAATGAAGCAAAAATATGACAATGAAGAAGTAATTGCTCCTGGAACTGTAATTATTTCTGCAACAGGACATTGTAATGAAATTTCAAAAGTTATTGAACCCGTTATTCAACTTAAAGAAAACAACAAATTATATTACATTAATTTATCTAATGAAAATTTTAAATTAGGTGGATCTTCATTTTCTCAAATCAATGGAAATTTAGGTGTTTTTACGCCTACCATAAAAAGTGCAACACTTTTTAAGAATGTTTTTAATACTATTCAACAATTAATTAAAGAAAATAAAATCTTGGCTGGGCATGATATTTCTTCGGGTGGAATGATAACTACTTTGTTAGAAATGTGTTTTTCACAACAAAAAATTGGATTAGAAATAAATCTTTCTGATTTAAATGAAAGGGATATTATAAAACTGCTATTTTCCGAAAACAGCGGTATTATTTTCCAAAGTTCAGATACAAGTATTACTTCTATTTTAAAAGAAAATAACATCTCTTATTTTGAAATTGGGAAAGCCATTCAAGGTAATAATATCTCTATTAAAAATAAAGCTAAAATCTACAATTTTAATATTCCTGAATTAAGAGATTGCTGGTTTGAAACTTCGTATTTATTAGATGATAAACAATGTGCAAATAACAAAGCAAAAAATCGCTTTGAAAATTATAAAAATCAACCTTTAAACTTTGTATTTCCGCAGCATTTTACGGGAAAATTAAAAAATGTCATTGCGAACGCAGTGAAGCAATCTGTTTATAAAAATGAGATTACTTCGTCGCATACTCCTCGCAATGACGGAAATGTCACTTCGAACCCTTCAACTCCGCTCAAAACAAGCTTAATTAAAAAACCTAAAGCAGCCATCATTCGTGAAAAGGGAAGTAATAGTGAACGTGAAATGGCTAATGCTATGTATTTAGCTGGTTTTGATGTAAAAGATGTGCATATGACCGATTTAATTAGCGGCCGTGAAACATTAGAAGATATTCAGTTTATTGGTGCTGTTGGCGGATTTTCAAATTCTGATGTATTAGGTTCTGCCAAAGGTTGGGCTGGTGCATTTTTATACAACGAAAAAGCTAAAACAGCTTTAGATAATTTTTTCAAAAGAGAAGATACTTTATCTGTTGGAATTTGTAATGGTTGTCAGTTATTTATGGAATTAGAAGTCATAAATCCTGAACATAAAATTCACGGAAAAATGATTCATAATGATTCCCATAAACACGAAAGTAATTTTACTTCAGTTACTATCCAGAAAAATAATTCGGTAATGTTATCAAGCCTTGAAGGAAGCACTTTGGGAGTTTGGATTTCACACGGTGAAGGAAAATTTAAGCTACCAATGGAAGAATCAGCCTATCATATAGTTGCTAAATACGGTTATGATAGTTATCCTGCAAATCCTAATGGATCTGATTTTAACACGGCTATGCTTTGCTCAAAAGATGGACGCCATTTAGTTACCATGCCACATATTGAGCGGTCTATATATCAATGGAATTGGGCTTATTATCCTGAAGGAAGAAAAGATGAAGTTTCACCTTGGGCAGAAGCATTTATAAATGCTAGAAAGTGGATTCAAAAACAAAAAAACAGCAGTACAATTATAAAGGATTTCTAAACTCTGAAATTCCTTTTTTATCATATCATCACATTGCATCAATATTAATTAAACCCGTTGTGCATTATGATAAAATTTCGTCAATTCGAGTGAATTTTAATCCTGATAAGGAGGAAAATTAGTATCGAGAATAGAAATTTTAGTCTAAAAAATAGTTCTCGATACAATTTTCTATCGAAAATCATTCGTATTCTATGATTAAAACAAATAAAAACATTAAAATTTATCACTAATTTTTAAGCTGCATATTTCATAAAATCCACATAAGGTGTTTCACGATTTACAACGGCAAATATTCTTGATAAAAGTTTA
>NZ_JAKIUR010000063.1 GCF_021647475.1 Lutibacter sp. | reverse complement strand
AACGCATTTGACAAGGTTTTATTCACCAAGATACTAAAAACTGGTCTTTTTTGAGCCCTATTTTGGTAATAAAAACAACTGAAAACACTATTAAAACTATCTTCTTGTAATAAAATAGGTTCGACTATTTAATGGCTCCTAACTCATTATATAATAATACAACAAACCTATATCCTTTTATATATAAGGGATAAAACTAAATTTTATTGATTTATTAGTTTGCAATTTTGTTAAACCACTAATTTAATAAAAAAAGAGTTAAAACATATGAGATTTTTTAATTTATAATGGTTTTTGATAAAGGTTGATTGAATTTTGTAAAATATGATTCCGGGATAAATTTAGAATTTGAATTTATTTTGAAGAACATTTCGACAAGCTAAGCATGATATCTTCATGGTGATGTTTTAATTCTATTTTTGAAGTCCTTTTTAATACCTCAACAAGGCAATTTTTAATTGCTTAATTGTTTTAAGTTGCTGCTGTAGGTTTTCTTCAAAAGCATTGATTTTTTTTAAGTTTTTCAACTTTAATATTCCATTTTTGTTTCTGATTGTTTTGAAGTGCTGTTTGCATTACTTTTTTAGCATCTGAAATGAATATAAATGGAATTACACTTCCTTTTAAATAATAGCTGAAGTATTGACCAATTTTAAGAGATAAACATAAGTAATACAAAGACTCCCGGGTTTCTTCTGAAGTGGTTATAATTACAAAACAGTTTGGACAAGGCTGATTCATTGGTTTTCCACTGTTTAGGCCTTTAGACAAGATAAAAAAGTGCGGTGTATTATAGGTTCTTCCGCTTCTATAGGTTTTGATTTCAAAATTTGACATAGTAACTCAATTAAAATTATGCCTTGCACCATCTGGCTCTTTCGCTAAAAGAGTTCACTGAACTCTTTCTTCACGCTCCGCCCTGCTTCGCGCATATATTTAAATTGGAAGAAAAAGGAAAAAGAAAGCTCGTTAATTGGTTGCGCGGGTGCGACTGTCAAGATTTTTGAGAAAAATACAACCTGTGTTTTTATTAAAAATCGGAAGTGAACTTTAGTGAGGTGGAGATTTTTTTCAAAACCCATAGGGCTTGACCTTGATAGTTGCTGTGTGGCTGGTGGAGGGAGCAACCGAATTTTGCTATCTTTTTTTATTTTTTATTTTAGTTACAATCTATGGTTTTCTAGGTAATCGATTATTTCTTGTTTTTTGTAATATACTCTGTTACCCATACCAAATGGAATTAAGATTCTTTTTTTTGACCAACTCCAAAGTGTAGATAAATTTATTTTCAAAAACTTGGCTGTTTCTTGTCTTGTCAGTATTGTATCATCATTTTTTATTGCATACCCTTTAAGATAAACATCAATTTTATTAAGGAGTTTTCCAGCCACTTTATCCGCTAATTCATCTACTGTTATTTCTTGAATTTGAATTATTTTACTAATCATAATAGCTTGTTTTATTGTTCAATAACTAAAGCACAATTGTTCAATATTTAAAAACAGGTAATCGCAAGCAAAAATGCGATAGCATTTAGGCGAGCCGGCGGCGAGATGAACGTAGGGTGTTGTGGCAATAGCACGTTGCCATCGGCAAAAGTGTGTGTAACAACTACGTGGCACACGCAAGGTTGGCGGTGTTTTTGAAGCGAGGGCAAAGACAAGTGCAATTTATGTAGTGTCCTTCGACAAGCTCAGGATGACAATTATTTTAAATGATATTAAGTGACTTTATGGGGGAAATAATGAACGAAATACATTGCTCTTGTGCGCGTTTGCAATATGTGATTATCCGCTGTAAAGTGTGAAATATGAATGTTTCTAAATGGAATTAGAGATTCTAATTTATTGAATGTTAATAATTACTTGCAGCGGTTATTTCATATGCAAAATTGAAGCCCAAATAAATACCTAAACAGTCCATATAATTATTTTATTTTCTGCTTTATTGTCGTTAAAAAATAAAACCATAGTGCAAACTATTCTTTGATTTTTTGTCTAAATAAATCTAAAAAATAATTATAATTCTAAAAGCACTATTTAAATATTTATTTGGGCTATGCTTTCAAAAACTGTGACAACCTTTTTTAGCCCGAAGTGAGCAGCAGGCGAGCCAAAATTATGAAACAGCGGTTGTACCCAATAAAGAGTCTTGCGTAGCAAAACATTAAAGGGTTTGGGGGCAAAAGTAGCTGTGCGTGAGGAAAGTGTGGAATGTGTGCAATAAAATAAGTGAGTGCGCTGCAATGAGCACCTGCTGGAGCACAAATTGTAGTGCAACGAATGGCAAGTACAAGGGAGTTTAATGTTAAGTTTTTAGTTTTGAATTATGAGATTGCTTCACTGTGTTCGCAATGACATTTTATTACTAAAATGCCCTTGTAATTGTATTTTATGGAACTAAATGGAGCAATTGACGAACACCTTATTACCTGCTAAATATGCTATTTTGTTGCCATTATTCTTATGGAAACGGATTTAAAAAGTGCAAAGGCAACGGTAAATGCTTACTTTATCAGTAAGCTTTTATGTGCGGAATTGGAAGCTTTATGCAATGGAGTGCTAACGAAATGGAATAATGCTGGAGATGGGGGATTAATCTAGTTGTAAATTATACACTTTTAAAAGAAAATTATCTATTTCATTAATATTATTTAAACTGAGTAATTCTACTTTTTCATCATTTGTTAAATCACATACACCAAAATTTTTAATGTAATTTTTAGCAACAGAAAAATAGTTTCCTGCATAAGGTTTGCTTGTATTTACAATATAAAACCAAAATATTTTAGACATTAGTATTTTTTGTAAAACAATTAGTTCTTCAATTGAATTAGAAAGAATTGCATACCCGTTATAAAATAAAAGATCTGAATCTGAAGTGTACACGAAACAAGGTCGATTAGTGATATAAGGTAGTAACAACTTATAACCGTTTAAGGTTAGTGCCTGATTTCTTCCAAAAGCATACCATTTTTCATATTGTTTTTTACCCTTATCACGTTGAGACAAAATTTCTTTTTGAGATACTAAATACTGATATGCAAAAGGGTAATCTAATTTAAATGTATCTTCCTCTAATATTTTTAATCTTCTTTTATCCTTGTCAAACAAATCTTTATTTTCAACATCAATAGTATAAGGGAAAATTAATTTTTCAGTATTACTTTCAATTTTAGACTCGTGTTTTAAGGTATTGGGTTTTATCGCATTTTTACAAATTGATTTTTCAATTTTGAACTCTTCATCATCCCTTTCTAAATAAAAATAATCATCAGATTCTTTTGTGGGGTTAAAGACATAAATATTATTTTTGAGCGTAGCAAAACCATTTCTGATTTCAAATTTTTCACCTAATGAAGTGCCACAACTTTCAATCTTTGTTATTAGATTAATATTCTTTTTGTTTATTAAATACCATCCATTAAAATCATCCAAATTAGTGTATGGAATTGTGATATAGTCTTTCTCCTTTATTTTATTAATCTTACTACTTATTCTTTTTATATATTTTATGACCGTACTTTGAGGTTTACTAATAATGCAAATACAAGTATAGGTTGATCTCTTTTTAAATAATTGTTCCCCTCCAAAATCTATAATTGAGATGTCAAATTTATTTTTTGAAAAATAACTTCTGACCGATCTTCCGTTTAAACTTCTATAGAACGTATTTACTGTTATATACCCTAAAACTCCATTCTCGTTTAAATTTTCCATTCCAATTTCAAAGAATGGAATATATAAGTCTGGCTTACCTGAAGATGAAACACTCCAGTTTTTTAATAACGACTTTGTTTCTTCATCCATCTTAGAAGCTCCTACATAAGGCGGATTCCCGACAATGATATCAAAGCCATTATTCTTTTTCAATGAATTTACAGTTTCCCAATCAAAACTTAATGCATTACCACAAAACAAGTTGAAGGTAAACTCTTCATTGTCTTCATTATTTAAAATTGCCAGTAGAGAAAGTAATATTTTAGTTCTTTTAATACTGTATTCTTGAATATCTAAACCGTAAATATTATCTCTAAATATTTCAAAACAACTCTTATTTGTTTTCTCTTTTAAAACTTCAGTTATTGTTTTAAAAAAACCACCACAACCACAAGCTATATCCCCAAATTTTAAATTTTCTAGATTCTTGTCTTTATATTTTTTGATAGTGTTTTTTACAATATATGTTCTTATATATTCAGGAGTAAAAACAGCTCCATTTACTTCTTTATCTTGAGGAGAAATAACAAATTCAAAAAGTTCAATTAATTCTTCTATAGCAAAAGTTTGTTTGTCAAATAATTTTATAAACTCGGTTACTTGTTTGAATTCTTTTTTATCTGTTATTACTAATTCTTTGATGAATTTATTTTTTACTTTTTCAATATTATTAACAACCAAAAACGAGGAAACTAAAAGACGATTTACATCTTTTGTATCGTAAGAATAATTATTTAAATATTTTAGTATGTTTTGATTCATATTAGTTGATGTACAATGGAAATACCCTATTCATTGTGAAGTCTTGATGTGTATTTGTAGAATCAAAAGCTTTAAAGTAAGGAGTCCATAATCTTTCTTGAGCTCTTTTTATTATTTGTTGATAGTCATAATTATGTAATAATTTCTCTACAAAATTATATTCTTTTGTACTATAAAAATTTGAAATAATAAAATGAAATCCTAAAAAAATGTCCATTGGTGGATGTGGTAATCTTGGGCTTGAAAAAATTGATAGAGCTCCTGTATCTAATCCTTCAAGATATTCACCTCCAAAATGAAAATGGTATGTGGGATGTGTATATTTTGGTTCAGCGCCTTCAATATGCTTATCTAAATGCCAACAACTTTTGTAAGGTTTTCCATCTTCTATGTTTGTAGAAATATAACCATCAATATTTAACTCAAATAAATACTTATTAATATTATCATTTATTGAACAATCGTTTTCATTTAATGAAATAGTATTGTCTAATGTAATTTTATATTTATTTAAATTTTCTGGAATTGATCCTGAAATCCTTTTATTTAAGTTAAAAACAATGTCCTTTAAACAGTATTCAAATGAATTTAATGATTCTATTTTACCCTGAAAATCATATAAAGTACTAAAATCACCAATTTGATAATCTTGTATGAGCTTTAAAAATTTACTAAGATCATCTTTTAAATTTTTCAAACTCCAACTATCCATTTACTCTTTCTTTTTTAACTAATTCACGTATCGCTTTTTTATCAATAGCACTTATTTGATTTTTGTAAACTTCTGTTTTTCCAGCTAAAGCAGAGTCTATTGAAAAGTACTCTTTTTCTTGCCAAGGATGATATTCTTTTAAAAGCTCTATGCCATCAAAAGGGTCTATTGGTTCTTTAGAGTTTTTACAGATTGTCCAGAAATTTGAACTAACAGCATGTTTTGTTTTAGTTAAAGGAATAAGATCCTTTAAACCTAATTTATCCTTTAATAAGCCGACTCTTTCATCTGCATTTAATCTTCTTAAAGAAGTTTCAGGTGTTATTGTTTCATTCCACCATTTATTTATTTTATCCATCCACCATCTGTTATGATAATCAGAGAATATACCTGTATAAAAACTAGGTTTTATAGATTCTAATAATTTATCCCAATCGTTGGATTCTTTTGAAACACCAAGTCTTGCAGATAATACATCTTCTCCAATTAACACGCCAATAGGTCTGATAACTTCGTAATAAAGAAAGTTACTTAGCATAAAGATGTTACTACCTATTTTTATTGTATTAGATTTAATTCTAGAATGCAAAATACTTTCATCATCAATATTAAGAATTTTAGTTAAATCAAATTTATTAAGCTTTATTGTTTCATACGTTTTAATAAAAGAGTTTAGTTTTTTCTTAAAATTTGACATATTATTAGAAAATTCTTGTTTAGTTAAAACAAAATCAAATAAATCTTGACTGGTTAAATCTTTATCATATTCTGCAATTTTAATATCTTCATTTGACATTAAAACCAAAGGGAAATCTTGTAAGTCTTCTTTATGTTTTGTTCTAAGTGTTTGTGCTAGAGTTGGCGCATCAAAACAGGCGTTGTTGTCTCCTTTTGTTAACCTGTAATCTAATACAGATGCATTAACGCCTTTAAATTCTTCAAGTTGTTCGAATAAATCAGATATATTTGAAGTAGGGTTATACAATTTAACTTCATAGCCTAAACTTTCAATATCCTTTTCGCGACTTTTTGTATCCAAATCATCTATGTATAATATTTTATATGCCATAATCGTCTAATTCTTTTTCTGTTGCTATTGGTATTTCTATTCTTAAACACGTGTTAAATCCTTCTTTTGGAGAAACTACTTCTATTTTACCTCTGTAACTCGATACAATATCTTTTACTATTTTTAGACCTAGCCCTGTACCCGTTATTTCATTACTTGTATCAATCTCTTGTAAGGTATTTGGAGAAGTGGTTGTAAAAAATTCATCAAATATTTTTTCTTCATTTTCTTCTGAAATACCGTCTCCTGTATCCGAAAATTCTAAGTATATATTATTTTCAAATAATCCACATTCAATTTTAATCTCCCCTGACTTTTTTGTTCTTTTTATCGCTTTTTTAGCATTGGTATAAAAATTAAACAAAATAGACGACCACTCAGAAGGATGCATAGGTCTTGTATATAGGTAAGAGCCTTTTCTAATTGGTATCTTAAACTCAATATTACTCTTTTTTGCATCATTGTGTATAGATTTCCAAAAATTCTCGATTACATTCTGTATTTCAATAGGTTTTAGTTCTCTAACTACATTTTGAGAAACTACATTATCAAAATAAGATGTATAGCTTTTAAAAGTTGTAATATTTTTATCTAAAATTAAAAGCCTTTCTGTTAAAGCCGTATCTGAACGTAATTTTTCTAAAAGAAATTTCACATCAGATTCCATACTACTTACATAATCTCGTACTTCATGAATAAATTGCCCTATGGTTATGCCTACACTACTTAAAACACGTAGCATTGATTTTTCTTTAAGCATTTTACTAGTTTCTGCTTTTTGTAATTCGGCTACTTGTTCAATATCTTTCTTTAGTTTTTGTATTTTTTTTCTTCTCTTTCTTTTAACTTGAATACTTCCTTCTTCTTTTTCTAACTCAAGGTCTAATGCTTCAAGAGTATGAGCTATATCTTTAATTCTTACTTCAATTTTTTCATATATTTTTCCTTCTTTTTGTTGGCCTGAGGCAATTTTAACATTTCTTACTTCTGCAACTTTAATAACACCTGTAATTAAGGTTCTATATATGAAATTTTGCAATTGAATGAATGCTTCATTTTCAACAAGTCCTTCTCTACTAGAAGTTTCATTAAAGACTTTTTCTGTATCTGTTAATTCAACAAATCCAAAAAAGTTATGATTACCATGTACTGGCAGAATAGACCTTTGTCTAACAGAAGCGTCCATTTTTAACCAATCATTCTTTGGTTCTCCATAAGGTAATACCCTAAACCCATTTCTATAGAGTCGTATTCCACCAGATATTCTTGATAATTTTATAATACTAGTTTCGTGCATTCTTGGAATTAATCCAACTTTATATATATAGTAATATGCCTTAAACTTAACCCTTTTTAGTTTTGAAAAAGGTACTGTCATATCATCGGGGTCACTACCAATTTCACCATATTCTTCAATACCTAATTTTTTACTAATAATAGAATAAATTCCAAGACCATTATCATCTATCCATCCTTCTATTTCCGCTAGAGCATGGTCATAAATCATTTTAGATTCATCAGCAATTACAATTGATTTATCATTGTCTCGTTTTTTAAAAATTGTTTTAAATCCTGGGTCAATTATTTCTTTATTTTCAGTTTCATCTTCTTTTATTTGTTCTGATAGTGGAAATGGCTGAATAATGGCACTTACATATCTATAGATACGCTTTATAGCAGCTTGAGTCCACTTATCTTTAAGCCCTTCTATTTTTAAGATTGTGCCTTCTTCTTTTCTTTTTGGAATTGAATGAATTTTATTGGTAATGTTTGATAAATCTTTATCCCCTTGATATTCCTCCCAATTAAATGATACAACTAACGCTATATCATCATCTTTTGTTTGTGTAGTTATTGTTAATTTTTCACCTAATCTTTGTACCGCAAATCGTCCAATTCCTTTTTGTCCAGCTCTTTTTCTTTTATATCTTTCAGAAAATGGGTTTCGTAGTTTGTCCGTAGAAGACAATCTCATAAAGCCATTTACTAGCTGTTCTTTTGTCATTCCTAGCCCATCATCTTCAATGTACAAAGTTCCTCCAGTTAAATCAGAATTTTCAAATGTCAAGGATACTTTTAAGGCATCCGCATCATAAGCGTTTTTAACTAATTCTGAAACGGCTGTTTCTTGCCTAGCGACTAATTCCGTCCCTAATCTATCAATGATACCTGCATCTACACTAAAGCGAATGTTATCATTATCAAAACTTACTAGTTTTGACGAAAGTTCTAATATCTTATTATAATTATTTGGATCAACAGCTAATATATGAGTTAGCTCCTCTCTAATCTTTTTTTCGTCCATTTTATCTAGATTTAACTTTCTGACTTAGTGTTTTTACCATTATTTGAATTTAATAAGAATGATTGATACCAATAGTAAAACGCCTCTGGATTGTTCTTTTTTAATTTGTTTAGTTTGTTATAGTCTTGTTCTTCAACTAGCCAATCTTTTATTTCTAAAGGTGTTTTATATTTTTCAATTACTCCATAAAAATTACTTTTAATTAATACTGTTAGGTAAGCAACCTTTGCAGCAGCTATTATTGCTTCTTCAATGGAAAATTTTGAAATTGTAAAATTAGTGAAGTTTCTTATACCCAATTGCAAATGCTTAAATTCTTCTGATTTTGTATTTCTTTCAGCTAATGTATAACAAGCATTCCAAGTATCTTTTAACACTTCTGCAACTCCAATTTTCAATTTTCTGAAACCAATTTCTTCTTTTACTATTTTGTTATAACTACTTTTTACAATTTCTAAATATACCATATTATCAAATAGAAATGCAATATCATATAATTGTTTTATAATTTCTACAGGTCTATTTTTTACATATAGAATTCCTGTGGTTTTAGGTGCAAAAGCTGTTAATTTATCTCCTAAAATAGCGTCAAATGTTGGCATTTTAACTGTAAGCACTTCTCCAGATGTTGCAAGCCAAGGGTGGTTCATTGGAATTTCCATTAATTCTGGGTATGGATTTGACGTAAATAAAAGATCGAGTAAAATGGGTTCTACACTATTATCCACATTACTTTTATAATACATTTTATAATGACCAATAGGCACATCCTGTGTATGTTTTCTGTTGTTATCATCAGCCCAGTGCGTGAATACTGTTCCTTGACTTATTTTTTCTAAAATTATTTCAATTTCTTTAGGTGATTGCTCTGTAATTATATCAATATCTATTGAAAATCTTTTTGGGGTTTTTGTTGCCAATACCAAGGCTGTACCTCCTTTGAAAATAAAATTTAATCCATTCAATGTTAACTGTTCTAAAAATAGTAATGCATAGATTACTTTTTCAATCAGTTTTGGATCTACACGTGTTCCAATGTTCTTTTGGACTTCTATAATCCAATCTAAATGGTATGATTTTGATTCAATCATTATTTATTAAGTTTTGGCAAAATATTATAGTTGTGCCAAAGTTAAATTTATTAATTCTTCTACTTTACTTTCCCTATTTCTTCTTAGTGCATACCGTTTCATTTTATTCCTATTGATTTGATACTTACTAAAAGCTCTGTTATATATAAATTCTATTTCGCTTTGCTGTGCACTGAATATATCCACATCAATTAACATATCTACTAACAGTTTTTCTAACGCTGGAATTACCACATTATTCACATTGTTTAATGGAGCTTCTGACACTAGGTACTTTATAATTATAGCATCTTTAGCATTGTTAATGTATCTTTCAAAAATTTGAGAACTAGGATTTAAAAATACATTTTTTGCTTTTTCATTCCATACATTAAAGACTTGCTCTGCTGCATCTTTTTCCACTTCAATAATTTGGTATTGTTTAAAAGGTTGATGCCGCATAACATCATTTAACCACTTTGTGTTCCAAACACAAAAATTAATAAAAGGGAATTCTTTTTTTATTTTGTTAAAGGTTTTCTTTAAGTTTATATCAATTGATGGTTGAAAAGTAGTTCTATTTTCAACACTATACACTCCTCTTGATGGATTTTTTATAATTCCACTTTTTTTTAATTTAGATAAATATACATTGATGGTACTTTCTTTCCAATCAGGGAAATCATTTAAAATTGCCTGTAGCAATTTTTCTCTAGTAAGGTTTTTACCATTCTCAAAGTAAGTAATAATTCTATTTTCAAGTGTACTATTCAAGTTTCCGTTCTTTTCTTAAATTATAATTAAGTTTCGGCAAATTACTAATTTTATGCCAAAACTTAATTTAAAATCGTTTTTATTTTCTCTTGTCCTTTGAATTTGACTCAAATGCTACTAAATTAAATAGCTGGCGCATTCTAGAACGTACTCTATTTCCATAACGTTCTTCAAGTTCTTGTGCGTTGAGATTGGTGGTGATATGTGTAATTATCCTTCGACTCCGCTCAGGATGGCAAAAGATGTCATAACGAGATAAAAGAATTTCACCCATTACATTGCAATCTGCTCCGAAGTGTTTGCCTATTGGCTCTATTCCTACATCATCAAAGCAATAGTTTTTAGTTTCGCTATATTTTTCAATTACTTCAAAACCTATTGCATTAAAATTGAAGACGATGTTTCGTGTTGGAACCATTTCGTAATTTGTTTTGTGTGGTGCTAAGTGTGGTAGTAATTTCATTAAAGAAGTTTTTCCGCAACCTACTGGACCAGAAAGTAATATTCCTTTGTTAGTGTCGATTCCCATTTGAGCACAGCTGTAATGATCTTGAATGAAGTAACAGCATAGTTTGAAAATTAGTGGCTCGTCTTCTTTGTATATTTTGAAGTTTTTTCCGAATAAACTATGACCTTTGATGTTGAGGTAGGTTTTTATTTTTTCGAAATCGTAGTGAATAATATTGTTTCTAATTTCTCCTATTTGGAATTTTGAGGTGCCTTCGGTTTTGATGTGTGGTGATGGATTCATAGTGGTTAATTTTTTTGATTGATTTTAACAAATTGAAATTTTAGTTTCTTTTTGTTCTTTTCATTTTGCCTTAATGCAAAACGAAACAAAAAATCAAGACTGATTTCAATTTCTTTAAATTCTAGCGTTTAATTCACTATCGCACCCAGACCGCTGTGCTCTTTGGGTGCTATACCGCTGCTAAAACTTGAATTCTTACAGAAATTTAAATAGGTCGAATTTTCTTAATTGTAAATTTTTTAAAGAGGTTCATTGTAATTTTTATTTTGATTGGTATGGAGGTTGTCTTGATTATGGGATAGTGGTATTATTGTTTTTTCTTTTTTATCTTTTAAATTCAGTATCCAGTTCTCTGCTGCTGCTTGCCAATTTTTAATTGGAGTATTGCTTTTTTTCCAACCTACCGATTCATAATGATTAAAAAATTTATTTGCTTGTAATTCTGGCCAGTTCTTATTTTTAAAAAAAAATAAAATTTCTTTTTTATCTATCTGTTTATTTATGTTTTCTATTGGTTTGTTTATGTTTATATAAGGTACTAATGCTTGTTCTGATATGGGACGGTTTAAGTCCACTACTTGTTCATCACTTGACCCAAATTGGAACAACTTAATTCTACTTCCTTTATAAGGATTATGTGATGGGTAATAATTTAGGTATTTCCAATGGTGTAACTCTCTTATACAACGGTGATATGTTGATTTTGAACCAATTTTTGAGAAGTTCATTACTTGTTCTCTATTCACATAAAATTCTTCCGGAAATCGGTTATAATTCCATATTTGAAATAGGCCAATATATAAACTTATATGTGTTGGGTTTAATCTATTGTCTTTTGAGAATTGAAAAAATACACTGTTGAGATGTTTTATATAGTTCATAGCTTTTTATTTGATTAATTCCTTCATTGTAATTATAGATTTTGTACAGGAGATCCTGAATCAAAACTTCGACAAGCTCAGCTTGACATCTTCAAGATGATGTTTTATTATTAGGGGTGCTTCACTTTTTATATGTGGTATTAGGTCATAGTGATTTATTGTTTTCAATGAGTGATTCTATTCATTTTTTACTCGTCTAAAAAACGAATCAAAAAAGGACACTTTTTCGTAGGAATTTCTGCTTTACAGAACCACGCTTAAAACTACGCGTCACTACGTTCCTGATCTCGAAGTTTTTAAGTGTATATTCTTTCGAAAAAGAGGTTTTAGTTTTCACTTTTATATTTTTAATATTACTACCAAAATTTAAAAAAGCCAATTCATCTATTTTTTTGGGAATCTTCAACTATTTGACTATCGGATTTCAAATTTTGTGCTACTAATATGAAAATAGGTTAGCGTATTATTTTTTACCCCTTGAACAATTTGATAATATTCAAGGGGATTAATAGATTAGAACTTTTTGTTTACGCTATTTTCTTCTAATATTTTTAAAATTTCATCGTAGTCGTAGTAAATGACACCCCCAATTTTAGTGTAAGGTAGTGTTCCATTAATTCTTAAGTTTTGTAATGTGCCGGTAGAAATACTTAAGAGATCTCTGACTTCAGGAGATTTTAACCACTTCTTTGGTTTTATTCCTGATTGATGTGTAATCATTTCTTTAATGTTATCTAACAATTCATCTTTAAATTCATTTAAATCTTCTGGTGTAATAATGTTTACTGGCATTCTTTTATACAATTTTTGGTTTATATTTATTTATAAAAATCAAAACAATCATGTGCTTTATTGTTATTTGACTTTCATTGGACAAATTTGAAGCTGTTTATTGTATTTTAATCACAAGTTAAACCCAAGTTGATGAAGATTTTTTAAACATTTTTATTAAATACAATTGTCTTTATTTGAATTAAAAAATACATTTGTATTTATAAAAAATAAACAAATATGTTTAATTCTTAATTTTAAATAATTATACCCAAGTTGGGCATTTACTTATCTGATTCTTCTATACGATTTACAAGGGTTGCCTTTAATAAATCAATAAATTTAGTGTTATTCATTTTACGAGAACGTATTTCGAGAAATGTTCTGTAGTAATCCCCTAAATCAACATTTAGCCCACGTTCACAGGCGGAAGCTAACTCTTTGATGTCAACAGCGCCATTATTAATTACCCCAGCAGTATGTAAAGCATAAATAAGTTCTACCAAACCAACTTTATTACCAGTCCAATTTAAGGTTGATTTTATAGATTCTGAATTTGATTTAAAATTTTGCTCTGTTACTAACTTTTTAATTTCATTTTGTAGAAATTGTATTACTAATTCATACCCAATAAATTTTGTAAACGTGGCTTCGTAATTTGTTGCAAAATCATCATCAATATATGAGTTAAAACTATCGGTATGAATTCGAATATTTTGTTTATTTCTAAGGAAATACTGTTTATCTAAATTACTTTCTTTTCTCTTAAAGTATTGGTACAATTCTAAATTATCAAAGAAATAATATTCTAGCTTTTGAATTTCGTTATTTAAATATTTCTTTTTAACTTTTAAACTACCTTGAGGTTTTTTAGTTTGTATATTGAATACTCTTATATAATAGATAAGCCTAGATGCCAATTTTGGTTTTATCAGTTTGAAAAACTCGATTTCTTCATTTATTGATTTAAAAGGAGTTGCTATAACTGATTTTCTAATTTTTTTAAGGTTACGGTTTATTAATTTGATGCTTAATTCTGATGTTTTAATTATGTTATTATTCTCTAATTCAATTATTTTTAATTCCTTCTCTACATTAGATAGGATTTTTTCATAGTTTTTTTTTCACAATTTATTTTATTATACACCTATAAAATCTGTTTAAATCTATTTTAAAAAAATTTAAAAACCATTAATTTTTATTGGTGTTTGGTTATTTTAAAAAAGGTTTTGAAAATAAAATATTTTTCTCGATTATAATTACGGTAAAACCGTAATTGTTAAAATTTTTACAATGATTTAATAAACAATTACATACATCAAAAAAGAGGTTGCAATTCCTTTAAAACAAAACACCACCTCTATAATAGAGATGGTGAAAATTGCTATGAAAAAGATGTAGGTAAAACCTACACCTCAAATATATTAAAATAAATAGTCGAACCTATTTTATTACAAGAAGATAGTTTTAATAGTGTTTTTAGTTGTTTTTATTACCAAAATAGGGTTCAAAAAAGACCAGTTTTTAGTATCTTGGTGCATAAAACCTTGTCAAATGCGTT
>NZ_JAKIUR010000062.1 GCF_021647475.1 Lutibacter sp. | reverse complement strand
ACTACTTGATGTCATTGATGTAAATTATTGATTATCAGTATAATATACAAATAATTAATAACTTTGACAACTATAAATCAACTGATTATCTAGCTTTTATCAAAGAAAAAGTGTGAGTTTGCCCTGCCTAAATTTATTGCAATGAATGGATCCACATCATTCTCTTATGAAGCTATCAAAAATGGAGTTTTCGATTATATTCTAAAACCATTAAATTATTTTGATCTAAAAAAAACGTTAATACGATTTGAAAATAAACAACCCGATGTTGCTTCAATTTGTTTAAAATCGTTTACAGAATATAGGTTTCTGTTGGTTGATGATATTGTTTATTTAAAAGCAGATAATAATACAACAGACTTCTATTTAAAAGATGGTAGCATGGTTACATCATTTAAAACATTAAAAACTTTTGAAACGGTTCTTCCAAAGCTATTTATTCGTATTCATAAGAGTTATATAATTAACATTAAATACATAACAAAGATTCATTTTAGTAAATTTCAATGCTCTTTAAAATACACAAAAAATCTAATACCTTTTTCAAAATCACTTAAATCCAAAATGCTAGAAATTAAAAACTTATGGTCAAATGGAAACTTTGACAGCTATCTTCAGCAAATAAAATTGGCGTAATAATTATATAGAATATCTATTCACCATTTAAAATGGTCTGTACCCTATTCTAATAGATGCAAATACAAAATGCACAAATAAATTGTATTAAAAATTATGAATAACAACTAGTTTTGATTCGTACAAATCGGTTAATTAATCGTTTCGATTAAATAATTGAAGCTTCATAAAGAGAAGAATTTGAAGAGTAAATCTAGATTGGGAAAAAGATAGACTACTCAACAATTCTACACATATCATTGGTTTCCCACCTTGATTTTAAGGTTTCCTTGTAAATATGATAATCATCTTAACGGTTGGACAGGGGAATAATTGTCTAATTTTTAAATTAATAAATAATGAAATTAATACGTTTTATGCCTGCTCTATTATTATGTAGTACCCTATTTATATCTTGTACAAATACATATGATGAAGATTTACAACTTGTAAAAAAAAATCAAATACATTTTGCGGATGATAATGGAGGTGATACCACAACCACTCCTCCACCAAATAATCCGGATGGTGGTAGCTAATAAAGTTAGAAAGCCTCATTTTAAAATGAGGTTTTTTTTATTAAATAAACTATTTTAGCTTCAAGTCGTAATATTTATTAATATAAATTAGTTAATTTTAACAGAATTTGAGATATTTTGCTATGAGTAAAAATTTATGGGTTCTTATTGTTTTTCTTTTACTGATGAGTTGTGGTAAAAAATCAGTTATACTTAATAAAGATGAGCAGATTTACAAAAAAATTGATTCTCTAATTATACTATCTAAAAACATTTCCTTTCCTGATTCATTAAGGAGTTCCTATCTTTCTGAAGCCTATAAAAAAATTGAACAACTTAAAAATGATTCTTTAAAAACAAAATCTTATATAAGAACTGCATATTTCAATTTAGTATTGGGGAATTTGGATAAGTTTGGGGAAATAAGCAAGAAAACATTACAAATAACCACGGTAACAAAGGACACTATTAATTTGGCTCGGGCTTATTCGGATTTGGGATATTATTACCGACAAAAATACATCTCTGATAGTTCTTATTTTTTTTTTAATAAAGCATATAAAATTTACAAAGTTTTAAATAATAAATTGCAAGTTGGCAAAATGTTGCTAAGTATGGCAACTGTTCAATCAGATGAAAAAGATTATATTGGTGCTGAAATAAACACCTTCAAAGCTCTTTCTAAACTTCAAAATTCAAAAGAATACGAGTCTTTATACTTATGCTATAATACATTAGGGTTTGTAGAAAAAAAATTAAAAAGATTTGATAAATCGATAGAATACAGATTAAAAGGCGAAAAATATCTATCAAAAATATTAAACTCAGAAAATTATAATATTTTAAATCTTAATGGGGTTGGAATGGTGTACCAAGCTAAAGGTGATTATAAAGCTTCGATTCCATATTTTGAAAAAGCATTGAGAACACCTAACATTTTTGAATTGTATCCGAAAAGTTATGCAATGGTACTTGATAATTTAGCATATGCTAAATTTAAATTTAAAATCACTAAAGATTTACCCAAATCATTTATTAGGGCATTAAAAATTAGAGATAGTTTACAAATTGTTGATGGAATAATTACCAGTGGTCTTCATTTAGCAGAGTATTATAGCTCAATAAAAGATACTGTAAAAGCAATTCAATATGCAGAAAATGCTAAAAACCTTGCAAAAAAATCTATAATTAACATCGATTTAATGGATTCTTATTTATTGCTATCAAAATTACAACCTTCACAAAAAGGAATTAATTATTTACAGCAATACATTAAGTTATCTGATAGTTTACAAGAGAGTGAACGATTAATGCGTGAAAAATTTACACGAATTGCCTATGAAACAGATGAAATAATTCAAGAAAAAGAAGCAGAGTCTGAAAAGAAATGGTGGTTAGCAGGAATGCTAGTTGTGGTTATTTCATTTTCAGCTTTAATTTTTATGAATATGAAACAACGTTCAAAAAATAAAGAATTGTTATTTAATAAAAAACAAGACGAAGCCAATGTAGAAATTTATAATTTAATGCTTGCACAACAAACTAAGTTTCAAGAAGGGAGTAATAAAGAAAAAGAACGCATTGCAAAAGAACTGCATGATGGTATTTTAGGAAGGTTATTTGGAACTAGGTTAAGCTTAGATAGTCTAAATGAAGGCATAACAGATAAAGAGATTTCAGAGAGAGAAGAATATATTGAAGAGATACAAACAATAGAAGAAGATATTCGAAAAATTTCACACAATCTTAAAACGAGTTTATTTAATACAAATACTAGTTTTAGAAAATTAGTAGAGCAATTAGTAACAAAGCAAAGTAAAATTAGTAATTTTGAATGGAGTCTAAACTTTAACAATCTAAAAAACTGGGAAAATATATCAAATGATATTAAAATTAATTGTTATAGAATATTACAAGAATCCATTCAAAATATAAATAAGTATGCGAAAGCAACTGAGGTAAAAATTGAGTTTTATAAAGAGAAACAAAATTTAATGTTAACAATTAAAGATAATGGTTTAGGGTATAATAGTAAGATTAAAAATAAAGGAATAGGTCAAAAAAATATACTATCTAGAGTACAAACTTTAAATGGTAAGGTTGAATTTATATCAAGGGTTGGCTTTGGTACAGAAATAAAAATTAGAATTCCGATTTAAAAAACAGTATCAAATTACTATGAAAAAAGAATTAGATATTTTAATAATTGACGATCATCATTCTATTATAGAAGGCTATAAAAATGTGTTATCCAAAAACAAAAATTATAGACTTCGAATTCTTAAAGCTAATTCTTGTGATCAAGCTATTAAAGCTATTAACAAAGCAAAAAATTCAAATCCTTTTGATTTAATATTTATAGATATTCAATTGCCATCATCTCAAGATGGAACTATTACATCAGGTGAAGATTTAGCAAAAATTATTAATAAAGAATTTCCTCAAACAAAAATTATAATTTCAACAATGTTTGATAGTCCCCAACGATTGGATAATATTTTGAAAACTATCCCTCATAATGGTATTTTAATAAAAAGTGATAGTACGGCTAAAATTATTCTCAAGGCCTTTGATACAGTTTTGCAAGGGAAATCTTTTTACAGTAAAACGGTTGAAAAAATAAAAAATAAAATTATTTCAAACCATGAGGTACTTGATAATTATGACAAAAAAATCATTTATTATTTATCAAAAGGAGTAAAAACAAAAAACTTAATTAAATACATTCCATTATCATTAAGTGCTTTAGAAAAAAGAAAAAATTACATTAAACAACTGTTTAATGTTAATGGAGGTGATGAACAATTATTGATTGAAGCAAAAAAAAGAGGCTTTATTTAACTCTCTTTCTAAATTTTATCCTATTGAATTTTCCTACAGATTAATTTATAAAATAACAAAAAAAATATTACGGTAAAACCGTAATGGTAGTAAGTATAGAATTTATAGTTTTAAAAATTGTTAAATGAACTAAAATTTATTCTATGAAAAAACTACTACTTTTTGTATTATTTAATGTTTTTATTTTTGAAGTTTCTAATTCACAGTCAAAATTATTGTTTAGTTATGATACAGCTGGAAATCAAAACCAAAGATTTTATTGTGAGGTGGGGCCTTGTAATCCACCAATTCCCTCCGCTAAATCAGATGAAATAATTAAAGAAATTACAAAATCTGACAATGCTAATACTATTGATAACAATGATTTTTCGGATAGTCATATAAATATGTATCCAAATCCTACAAATAATAGCGTTTTTATTTCTTTTCAAAATTCACCACTTAGCTCTATAAAACAACTTAAGGTTTTTAATGTATACTCAACATTGGTCAAAACTATTTCAATTAATAAGGATGTCAGCAATTTAGAGTTTGATTTAAGCAACCAGTCAGCTGGTGTATACTTTTTTGTATTTATTAAAACAGATTGGACTACCTACTAAATTTGGGACAATTTTCTTAAGCAACTTTAATTTCTAATGCCCAATCTAAAGATGATTTATTAAGAGGGCCTTCAAGTTCAAAAAAAATAAAATTTAAAATTATTAAATCTAAAAGTTTTAATGCAAAACAGGATGTTTCATCAAGAGTTCCATTCGGTCCAATTGATGATCCAATTGATCCCTCACCGCCACCAACAAGCTCAGAAGGGGCTACAGCGGGTAATTTATCCGTTTCTTTAACTGGTGCAGCTACATATACCGTTCCATTTACTTTACCCCCAGGAATAGAGAATGTTGTACCAAGCATTGGACTTTCATTTAGCAGTCAAGCGGCTAACGGTTTGGCTGGTTGGGGTTGGAATATCTTTGGACTTTCAACAATTACTAGAATCCCTTCAACAAAATCTCATGATGGATTAATTGATGGTGTAGATTTCGATAATAATGATAGGTTTGCAATAGACGGTCAAAGATTGATGTTGAAATCGGGGAGTTATGGTGCTGCAAATTCAGAATATCAAACAGAAAGTTATTCAAATATAAAAGTAAAAGCCTATGGGACATCTCCGTATGGTAGTAATTATGGACCTTCATATTTTATTATATACTATCCTAACGGTACTAGAGCATGGTATGGCAATGCAGGATCATCAAGAGGGCGATTAGAGTGGGCAATATATAAATGGCAAGATGCTCAAGGTAACTATATACAATATGATTATTTGCAAACTAATGGATTATTAAGAATAAATACCATTAAATATGGTGCAAATGGAAGCAATAGTCCTTTAAATGAGATTAAATTTTATTATAAAACCAGAACAAGACCTGAACTTTCATATATAGGTGGTTTAACTTTCAAAAGAGCCAATATTATTGATAGAATTGAAGCCTATGGGAAAGGTCAATTATTCAGAAAATACACATTATCTCATTCAATAACTACTTCTTTGGGTTACCAATTATTAACATCTGTTATTGAATCAAATGGTTTGGGAAAATTATTAAGCCCTATAACTTTCACTTATGAATCACCTACGCCAAATAGTTTAAATAGATTTCCTAATTCACATTCAATATATCCGGGAATAAATTATGATACGGATATAACGGTAGCAGGAGAATACAATGGAGATGGTAAAATGGATTTTTTTACTTATAATAAAAATACAAAAAATAAAATTAATTTATTTACAAATTTATTTAATAATACTAATTTAACATTAGGCTATGAAATTAATACCGGTAGTTTTGATGGTATTTTTGGAAGTAATATTTTATCATGGAATGGTAAAATATTACCTCAACAAGGTATTACAACAGCTAGTGAAACTATTGAAAATACAACAGGTAAGGTTAAATTTTCAACATTTGCTATGGCAGCTTATGGTCCAGTATTCCAATATGATAAAACGTGGTATACAAACACTTCTAATTATGATAGTGATTGTAATAACTCCACAAGAAAAAAAATACCAAAAGAATATATTTCTGGTGATTTTAATGGGGATGGGTTAACAGATGTAATTGCAATTACAAAATCATATACTTCAAGAAGTTGTTATAAAGAAGACCCATCTTGTGTAGATAGTGGTGGTGGTATTGGTGGAGATCCAATGCCAAAAGCAAATCAAATGGTTAAAACTAAAACTATTAGTCAAAGGATAGATCCAATTGATACACAATGTGCATGTAATTGCAATACATACACTAATAGTAATTCTAGTGCTTATTTTATTGATTTAGACCGTACTAAAACTACCAATTTTGTGAATAGTTTAGGGTATTTACAAGCTAGTTTTAAAGCGACTGATAAAATTTTAGCAGTTGATTTTAATGGGGATGGTAAAACCGATTTATTTCATTTTACAGAAGGGAAATTATATGTTTATGAATTAGATTCAAACAATAGCTTACAACTTCTATATTCAAGTACAGATTCATATATAAAAATGAATATGCCAATTTTATTAGCAGATTATAATGGAGATGGAAAAACCGATTTTGCTACTCCAATTGCGAATAATAGTAATTCATGGAGATTCTTTTTGTCTAGAGGAACAAATTTTTACGTATATTCAAAAAGCATTGATGTAACTTATCATGAAAATAAGGTGGATTCAGGAACTCATACAATTAATGGTGTTTCAATGAGTAATCCTTTGTATGAGTATCATTACATTGCTCAGGATTTCAATGGAGATCATAAAGGTGATATTTTAGTTCATGAAGTAGTTACACCATACTCATCATATGATAAAGTCAGTGAAACTATTAATTTATATTCAAATAAGTTTAACAGTACTGATATAACTCCTTCATTTCAGTTAAATACAACGTATCAAGAAAATAATAATGGACTCGGAAAACTTGGGGTGCCAATTTTCTTAGATGCAAAGTCTTCAAATAATAATTTGGAATATGCTTATATTGATGGTAATAATATATATGCTTATGAATTTTTAAAAGATAATAAAAAAGATGTAACATTAAAAAGCATATCTAATGGAGGTATTGTTTCTAATATTTTATATGAAAAATTGGAGTATAATCCAAATAGTTACTTTCAAGTATACACTCCAAATTATTCCCAAAATTATCCATATGTAAATGTTAATATTGCTCCTTCATTGCAATTAGTGAGTTCAATTAGTCAAACTGGAGAAGGTATAACACGTAGTCAAGATTTTCAATATGAAGGAGCGGTATCTAATATGCAAGGCTTAGGCTTTTTAGGATTTAATATTATAAAAAAATCTAATTGGCATGGTTCAGGAGTAGCAGAATTATGGAATATATCTGTACATAACCCTCAACTTAGAGGGGCTGTAACACAACAATGGGTATCGGAAGCTACTTCAAGTACCCCAAGCAGTTATACTTCAAAAACAGATTATACGTATAACACACAGTTGTTATCCAATAATGTTTTTATTAATGTACCAACTCAAGTAATTACGGAGGATTTCCTTCAAGGATTCTCAACTACACAGTCTTATAATTATGATGCATATTATAATCCTTTAAGTGTTACAACTACTTTTCCAGGTGGTTCTAGGCAAGTGTCTTATACATACAGTAACAATACAACTTCAACTAATCAATATTATCATATTGGGAGACCAACGGACAAGGTGGAGATGTCAACATTAAACGGACAAACTTTTAGTACAGAGGAACAATATACCTATAATAATAACCTAATAGTAAAAAAATTAAAAAAAGGAAATGGCACTCCTTGGTTAACAGAGAATTTTAATTATGATGTTTTTGGTAATATCACGCAAAAATCTCTGAGTGCTAGCGGAATTACAGCACGAACTGAAAATTATGAGTATGATTCTAGTGGTAGGTTTTTAACGAAATCCACAAATATTGAAGGTTTATCCACAAAATTTAGTTATAATTTGAATAACGGTAATCCATTAACCACAACAGATCCTTACGGGTTTATTACTTCTTTTGTAAGTGATGGTTGGAATAGGCTTACAAAGGAAACAGATTATTTAAATAATAGTACTACATATACTTACACGGCTGTTACAGGTGGCGGTTATAGTAAATTAACTAATTATACTTTAGGACAAGATGAAGAAGTAACATACAATGCTTTTGGTTGGGTAACAAAAAGTAAAGTACTTGGTTTAAATAATAAGTGGACACAAAAAAGTTTTGAATACGATGTTATTGGTAGAAAGATAAAAGAAAGCGAACCATATTTTAGCAATGCTTCACCAATGTTTTGGAATTCATCAAGTTTTGATAATTATGGCAGGCCAATATCCAAGCAAAGTTATACGGGTAAAACAACTACTTTTACCTATAACGGTTTATCTATAACGGTTGATGATGGCACTAAATCCATTACAACTACAAAAGATGCCGCAGGGAATATTATAAAAGTTCAAGATCCGGGTGGAATTATTGATTACACCTATTTTGCTAATGGAAGTTTAAAAACGGCTAATTATAGCGATCATATAGTAACTACTAATATAGATGGTTGGGGTAGAAAAATTAGTTTATCAGACCCTTCAGCTGGCACTTACACATACACGTATAATATATTAGGCGATATTTTAGAGGAAACGGCTCCAAAAGGTACTACAACCTACGTTTATGATAGTTATGGCAAAGTTATTTCAAAAGGTTCTGTTGTAAGATAATGTGGAACTATCTTTCACGCTTATAGTCAGTACGTTATAGTCTTTAAAATAATTGAAAATTTATGCAATGTGTGATTTTCTGCACTTTTTCCTTGTACTGACCTGAAAATTCCACAATCTTCTAAAACAGAACCTTTCAAAAAATGTTACAGGAGATAATACTAATTTAAGTTTAGTATATAACTATAACAGTACTTCAAAATTGTTAGAATCAATTAATGGCGCGGATACAGGTAATCAGAAAACCTATAATTATACGTATCAATACGATAATTACAAACGTTTGATAAACACTATTGAAGATAATGATTTAGCTCATTTTGAAAAACAAGTAGCGTATAATAGTTACGGAAATGTATATAAAGAAACGTATGTTTCTAACAATAAATCCAATAATGTTAGTAGTACGGTAAAAATTAGAAATGTATACAATAATGCTGGTATAGTATATGAAATTCAAAATTTTGATACAAGTGAAAGTTTATGGAAATTAGTTAATGAAAACGAAAAAGGGAACCCTACAGGAATAACTTTAGGAAATGGCTTAACAAAGTCAAGGCAATACAATCAATTTGGATTTTTAACTCAAATTAATGATTATAATCCAAGTACCAGTACGTATGTTTTAAAATTAGATTATGATTTTGATGCTCAAACTGGAAATTTAAATAGTAGAAAAAATCATGGATTTAATTGGTTAGAAAATTTCACCTATGATAATTTAGACCGTTTAGTATCAATTAACGGACCAGCCCCATTTACTCAAAATTATGATAATAGAGGTAGAATTACCGATAACTCAACAATTGGACAATACAATTATAGCGCTACAAATAGGTATCGATTAAATGATATTGTTTTAAATACACCAGGAAATAGTTATTACCAAAACCATACCTTACAGCAAATAAAGTACAATGCATTTAAAAAACCTGTTGAAATTTTTGAAGAAGACAAAGGGAGAGTAAATTTCGAATATGGTCCATTAGGTAATCGTAGTCAGGCATATTATGGAGGACTTAATGAAAATAAATTACAACGTAATTTTTACAAACATTACTCAGCAATTACACCGGTTGAAATTGTAGAAAATAAAACAAATAATTCAACAAAAATAATCACGTATATTGGTGGAGATGCTTATACAGCGCCTATAGTCTACATTAAAAATACCAAGGCAGGAAGTTCCAATGGGTATCACTATTTACATAGAGATTATTTAGGAAGTATTCTAACCATAACGGATGCTAATGGTATAGTTAAAGAACAACGCCAATTTGGTGCCTGGGGTGTGGTAGATAAATTTGTAGGTTTAAATGGAAACACTACCTTTGATGATAGTTCTTTGATAAGCAGAGGTTATACTGGGCACGAACATTTTTTTGAGATAGGTTTAATACATATGAATGGTCGTATGTACGATGCCAAGTTAGGTAGATTTTTATCCCCAGATAATTACATACAAGATCCGTTTAGTACACAAAGTTTTAATAGGTATGGGTATGTTTTAAATAATCCTTTAATGTATACTGACCCAAGTGGGGAGGTTATTACGCTTTTAGGTGCAGCTATAATTGGTATGCTTGTAGGTGTTGCTACCAACGGAATAATAAATTCTATTAATGGTGATCCATTTTTTCAAGGAGCGGTTATGGCTGGAGCTATTGGATTTATAGGAGGGGCTGCCTCATGGGGAATTGGAGAAGCTGTAAGAGGTATGGGAGCGGTCATTCACAGTGGATTTTTAAGGACAAGCTTACAAACATTTATGCATGCACAACTTGGAGGGGTTATGACAGGACTTTCAGGAGGTAATTATTTATCAGGTTTTGCAAGTGGAGGAATAAGCAGTCTTATTGCTGGTGGAGCAGGTAAGCTATTTCAAGGTTCTAACCAATTTTGGCAAGGAGCAGGTACTATTACATCAGGTACTCTTTTGGGTGGTGTTGGTAGTGTTATTGCAGGAGGTAACTTTTGGGATGGAGTCAGAAATGGATTTATCAGCAGTACTTTGAACCATGTAGTTCACTCTTTACAACAAGATTTTTCAAAATATTTTAAAAGCAAAAAAGATGCTTATAATTACGCTACAAACGAATCTTTATTATTGGATATGGGAGATGGTTACAAAATTGAAAGAGAAGTTTCAGGTTTTGCATTAGAAAATGGTGATTATATTGTTTTAGATCCGTATAATAATAGTCGTAACAGATCATACAATAATCAATTGCCAACAAGATATAAATCAAAAGTTTTACAAGTAAAATACTTGGGAAAATGGTATAGTGTTAAATCGCATTTTCATACGCATCCTTCTACAAGTGTATTTTCAAATGGAGGCATCGGTGTTAGTGGAAAAGATTTGAACATTATGTATAATTCCCTTAATGGGGCTCCTATATCTATTTTATATAGAGGAAGTGAATGGCTGGTGTCGCCTGGTGGCTCTCGAAGTAATTTTTACAACAACATTAAATATAATTATTCATTAAAAAACTTAGGAGGATGGTAAAAAGATTTTTTATTATAACTATTTTATTTATTTCTTGTTCCACTACAAATTTAGTGCAAAAAGAAAAAAAATGTAAATTAGTAATACATGATATTAGTTCTTCTCAATTGAGGGAAGAAATAAATATTTATAAGGACTCACTTAAATTGAAATTTTTAGGGGATGATGATAAATTTATTTTAGTTTTTGTTGAAGAAAAAGACGGATTTACAATTTATAATATTCAGTATGGTTTTGACTTTGATGACAATTTAATAAGTAGAATCAATTTAGTTTCCTTTATAGGAAATTTACCTGTTTTTTTTATTTTAAATAATTCTGATGGTTCAAAAGATAATTTAAAAATTCAAAAATGTGCCTTTATGAAATTATGTAAGAAATTATATCCAGAAAATTATAAGTATTATAAAACCTATAACTCTTGGCCAATGCCCTCTTCAGGTCAAGATAGCCCGATATATAAATTAATCTTTAAAAATGGGAAATTGATAAAAAAGAAATTTTATAAAAATCAATGATTAATTTCGAATATCATCTTACTTCATTTGAATAAATAATAGAGTAACTATGAAAAAAATTATCCTAACAATAATATGTTTAATAAATATAAATATTCTTATTTATTCACAAGAAAAAATAATTAAAATTGGTGTCAAGTTAGGTTTAAACTATACATTGCCAAAATTAAATAATAACAGTTTAGCTGTATTGGAAAATAAAATAGGGTTTAGCGGAGGTATGTTTATGAATTATAATTTTTCTAATAAATTAGCAGTACAACCAGAATTATTGTTTTCTACTCAAAATTTTAACTACACAATTGAAAATTTTGATATTGTAAATGGATCTACTAATAAAAAAGGAATTAATAAAGAGTCTTATTTAAATATCCCAATTCTTCTTAAATATTTTTTAGTAAATAAATTTGACATTGAATTTGGGCCTCAAATTGGATTTATTATCAATAGTAATACTAATTTAATTTTTTATAATAAAGCGTTTAAATTTGACAAACCAAATGACAAGTTTAATTTTAGTGGTAATATTGGTATTGGTTATGATATTAGTACTAAAATGAATCTTGGAATAAGGTATAATTTTGGGATATTAGAGTTAAACGGTTTTAAAAATTCGGTACTACAATTTAATATTGATTGTAAAATTTAGTATAAAATGAAAATAAGAAAAACAATATATATATTTTTAGCAAGCATAGTAGTTGCTTGTGGAGGGGCATCAAATGATGATAGCCCAATAATAAAAGATAATTTTACAATAGAGGTAACTGCCCAAAAAACTACGGTTAATATAGATGAGGCAGTGTCGGTAATACTTAATGCAAGTGATGTTATTAGTAATATAAAAGTATCTACAGACAACTTTGATACAGAGGCTACAGTTTTACCAAATAACACAAAAAATAGTACACTTTATTTTAAGTTTAATGCTATCGGTAGTAAAACTATAAGTATAAAAAGCACAAATAATACAGGAGAAGTAGCTGAAAAATCGGTTGAGATTAATGTGGTAAGGGGAAATGCTATAAAAATAAACAGTGTAAAAGTAGTCTCATTTTACAACATCAATCAAACTTGGGATGCTGAATATGCGGATACCGATGTTAATAGGTTGGCAGATATATTTTTTATACTGTTAAAACCCGAAGTAAATTTAACTACAGGAGATTTTAGTTATAATAACTGGTATCAATCTATAGTAAAACAAAACCAAGGAGATTTAATTTGGGATTTAACCTCAGAAAATTTATATATAGATCCTGATTTTTCAATTTTTATTGGTCTGGCTGATGATGATGGAACTTATAATGCAGATTTATTGATGGGGCCTCCTTCTGAACGTGAAATTAAATTATCAGATTATTTAGCAACAAAACCAACAACTATTAAATATACCGTCCCAGAAATCAATTTAGATATAGAATTAAATGTAGAATGGCCTTAATTTAAAGAATGGCAAACACCTTGTAAGTAAACTAAAATGAAAAAGATTGTAATTAGTTGTTTCTTTTTTTTTACAACGTTAGCTTTTTCACAAAAAGAAACAAATAATTGGTATTTTGGTGAAAATGCAGGAGTTAGCTTTAATAATGGTTCCCCAGTTGCATTAACAAATGGAGCATTGGTAACTCGCGAAGGTTGTGCTGCTATTTCAAATAAAAATGGCAATTTATTATTTTATACAGATGGTGTAACTGTTTACAACCGTAACCACAGTATTATGTTAAATGGTACAGGGCTAAACGGACATAATTCAAGTACACAGTCAGCCATTATTGTTCCAAACCCTACGGATGCAACGATATATTATATTTTTACAGTGGATGCTCAAGCAGGTGCGAATGGATTGCAATATTCAGTAGTAAATATGTTGCTAGATAGTGGGTTTGGAGGTATTACAACTAAAAATAATTTATTAGTTACACCTACAACAGAAAAAATTACAGCGGTTAAAAGCTTAATAGCAGATGAATATTGGGTAGTAAGTCATAAATGGAATAGTAATGAATTTATTTCATTTAAGGTTTCTAGTAGCGGAGTTAATTCAACACCTGTAATTAGTGCTATTGGAACGTATATTGGAGGTGCTAATACAGAAAAAACAATTGGTTGTATAAAAATTTCGCCAGATGGTTCCAAATTAGCGGTTGCCCGTGGAAGAGGATTGTCTGAAGTTCAATTATTTGATTTTGATACTGCTACTGGTAAAGTTTCAAATCCTTTAACGTTAATGGACTTAGATGATGAAATATACCAAAATCCTTATGGTATAGAGTTTTCTCCTAATAGTAAAGTCTTATATGCTACGGTTAGTAATAATGGTATTTATCAATACAATTTAGATGCAGGTTCAAGTATTAACATAGTAAATTCAAAATTGATATAGATCCAAAGTTTTATGGAGCGCTACAATTAGCTACAAATGGTAAAATCTACCTTGCAATAGAAGATAGTGAATATCTGAATGTTATCAGTAAACCTAATGAAATAGGTATAGGCTGTAGTTATCAAACGGATAATGTTTGGCTAAAAGGGAAGTTTTCAAAACTAGGTCTACCACCGTTTATACAGTCGTATTTTAATGTTTCATTAAATTTTAATAATCTATGTTATGGAGACACCACTCAATTTACGTTAACAGATACTGTAGATTCAGTAGTTTGGGATTTTGGAGATGCAGCTTCTGGTGTAAATAACACTTCAACAGCTATAGTACCAACACATATTTTTACCAGTCCGGGAGATTATACCGTTACGGTTACGGCAA
>NZ_JAKIUR010000061.1 GCF_021647475.1 Lutibacter sp. | reverse complement strand
CCTTGAACCTCCTGAAAAATGAACAAACTAAAAAACTGTCGGTTAAAAGCAAAAGACTCAAAGCGGCTTGGGATGAAGACTATTTATTAAGGATATTGAAAATAAAAGTGTGAGTTTGCCCTGTAATTAGTTTATTAGGCTCTTATATTAAGAATTTATTAAGTTCATGAAATCAGTATTAAATGTAATATGACAACTTGACAGAAAAAAAATAATGGCATAATCATTGACTTAACTGTAACTGTAAATAAAAAAAATTAGAAACAAAAATTAAAATATACATTATGAGTAAAATTATAGGAATAGATTTAGGAACTACCAACTCTTGTGTTGCTGTAATGGAAGGTAACGATCCAGTAGTAATTCCTAATGCAGAAGGTAAAAGAACAACTCCATCAATAGTTGCATTTATTGAAGGAGGCGAACGTAAAGTCGGTGATCCAGCAAAACGTCAAGCTGTAACTAACCCACTTAAAACCATTTCTTCAATTAAAAGATTTATGGGTAATAAATATTCTGAATGCAAAATGGAAGCTGAAAGAGTACCTTATAAAGTTGTTAAAGGAGATAATAACACACCTCGTGTAGATATTGACGGAAGATTATATACACCTCAAGAAATATCAGCAATGATTCTTCAAAAAATGAAGAAAACTGCTGAAGATTATTTAGGAACTGAAGTAAGTGAAGCGGTAATAACTGTTCCAGCTTACTTTAATGATTCTCAACGTCAAGCAACAAAAGAAGCTGGAGAAATAGCAGGATTAAAAGTAAGTAGAATTATTAATGAACCAACAGCCGCAGCTTTAGCGTATGGTTTAGATAAAAAAAGTAATGACGAAAAAATTGTAGTATTTGATTTTGGTGGAGGTACTCATGACGTATCTATATTAGAATTAGGAGATGGTGTTTTTGAAGTATTATCAACTGATGGTGATACTCACCTTGGTGGTGATGATGTAGATCAAAAAATTATTGATTGGTTGGCTGAAGAGTTTAATAAAGAAGAAAGCATAGATTTAAGAAAAGATCCTATGGCTTTACAACGTTTAAAAGAAGCTGCTGAAAAAGCAAAGATAGAGTTATCTTCTTCCGCTACTACCGAAATTAACCTACCTTATGTTACTGCAACAGCTAGTGGTCCAAAACACCTAGTTAGAACTTTAACAAAAGCAAAATTTGAAACTTTAATTGACGATTTAGTTAAAAGAACAATTGAACCTTGTAAAAAAGCTTTAAAAGATGCAGGGTTAACAATATCTGATATTGATGATATTATTTTAGTAGGTGGTTCAACACGTATTCCTGCAGTGCAAGTCGCTGTAAAAAAATTCTTTGGAAAAGCACCTTCAAAAGGTGTAAATCCTGATGAAGTTGTTGCCGTTGGTGCTGCAATTCAAGGAGGTGTTTTAACAGGAGATGTTAAAGATGTATTGTTATTAGATGTTACACCACTTTCATTAGGAATTGAAACTATGGGTAATGTAATGACTAAATTAATTGAAGCCAATACAACCATTCCAACTAAAAAATCACAAGTATTTTCAACAGCTGCAGATAATCAACCATCCGTTGAAATTCACGTATTACAAGGTGAACGTGCAATGGCTGCAGATAATAAAACAATTGGACGTTTTCATTTAGATGGAATTCCACCATCACAAAGGGGAGTGCCTCAAATTGAAGTAACTTTTGATATAGATGCAAACGGTATTATTCATGTTTCTGCAAGTGATAAGGCAACAGGAAAAACTCAAGACATTAGAATTGAAGCTTCTTCTGGTTTAACTGAAGATGAAATCAAAAAAATGAAAGCTGATGCGGATGCTAATGCCGAAGCTGATAAAAAAGCAAAAGAAACTGCAGAAAAAATAAATGGTGCAGATGCTATGATTTTTCAAACAGAAAAACAATTAAAAGAATTTGGCGAGAAATTATCTGCTGATAAAAAAACACCAATTGAAAATGCTTTGGTAGAATTGAAAAAAGCTCATGAATCTAAAGACCTTGCTCAAATTGATGCTGCAATGGAAAAAATAAATGAAGCTTGGAAAGCTGCAAGTGAAGAAATGTACAAAGCAGAACAAGAAGATGGTCAACAAGCACAAGGAGCACCAACTGGAGATGCAGGCAATGCAGAACCTAAAAATGAAGGAGATAATGTAGAGGATGTTGATTTTGAAGAAGTAAAAGAAGATTAAAGCAAGCTAATCTTTAAAATTATAAAAGAGGCTGTCTAAAAAGTAAACTTTTCGTCAACCTGAACTTGTTTCAGGTTCTCATAATGATTGGTAATCAGTAGGATGAGATTCTGAAACTAGTTCAGAATGACGGTTTTCAATACTTTTTAGATAGCCTCTTTTTTTTATTTATCAAATTTGTTATGCGTGCATAATAATTGGTATATTTGAAAAAATAAATCACAATGGCTACCACAAAATTAACAACACTTTTAAATATTAAATATCCAATTATTCAAGCTCCAATGTTTTTAGTATCAAATACTAAAATGGTTATTGAAGCTATGAAAAGTGGTATTGCAGGTTGCATACCAGCCTTAAATTACAGAACACTAAAAGACATAAAAACTGCTATTCAAGAATTAAAATTGGCAAAAGTTGAAGCCTGCCTGCCGGACAGGCAGGGTGGTTCTTTCGGATTTAATTTGATTGTAAATAAATCAAATCCAAAATATAAAGCACAATTAGAAGTTTTGTGTAGCGAAGGTGTTGATTTTATAATTACATCGCTAGGAAGTCCTGAAGAAACTATAAAAAAGGCACATCAAAAAAATATTAAAGTTTTTTGTGATGTTACTGATTTACATTTTGCTAAAAAAGTGGAAAGTTTAGGAGCAGATGCTATAATTGCGGTGAATAATGAAGCAGGAGGACATAGAGGTAATTTATCTCCTGAGAATTTAATAAAGCAATTGGTTACTAATTGTAAAATTCCTATTATTTCAGCTGGTGGAGTGGGATGTAAGACCGATTTAGATAAAATGTTAAGTTATGGTGCAGTAGGAGTTTCTGTTGGAAGCCCTTTTATTGCTTCAGAAGAAGCTAATGTTACAAAAGAATATAAACAAGCCTGTATAGATTATAATGCAAAAGATATTGTGGTTACTGAAAAAATTTCAGGAACACCTTGTACGGTTATAAATACACCGTATGTTCAAAAAATAGGCACGAAACAAACTTGGATTGAAGAGCTTCTAAATAAAAATAAAAAACTAAAAAAATGGGTTAAAATGATTCGTTTTTCAATAGGGATGAAAGCTACACAAAATGCTGCTACAAAAGCTACCTATAAGACGGTTTGGGTTGCCGGACCTAGCATTGAACATACCAAGGCAATACTACCTGTACATAAAATTATAGAGAATTTGATTAATTAATCAAATTATTAAGAGCTGTTTCTAATTTTTTAAATTGGTGTTTAAAACCGGTTTTTTCTATTTTTTCAGAAGAAATTTTACTTCCTTTCAATAAAATAACAGCCATTTCACCAAAGCCTAATTTGAATAGAAAAGATGGAATATTTGGTAGCCAAAATGGTTTCTTTAAAATGGTAGCAATTGTTTTAGATAATGCTTTATTTGTAACAGATTCTGGAGCGACTGCATTATAAATTCCAGTTATATTTTTATTTTCAATTGAGTGTAAATACATATTACTTAAATCATTTATATGAATCCAAGGCATAAATTGCTTACCAGTTCCAATGGCTGAACCAAAACCGAATTTAATGGGCATAACTATTTTTTGAAGTGCACTTTCTTTTTTGGCAAAAACAACTCCTGTCCGTAAAATTACAGTTCTAATATTTAATGTCTTAAATTGATTTGAAGCCTTTTCCCATTCAACACAAATTTTACTTATAAAATCGTTTGCTGGCTTATCTTCCTCTGTAAAATTTTTAGTAGTTGTAATTGCTCCATAATAACCAATGCCAGAGGCAGAAATAAATCCTTTTAAAGAGGGATTCCATTTTTTAACCGCTTCAAACAATAAATTGGCTGTTTTGACACGGCTATCAATTAAAAGTTGTTTTCTGGATTTTATCCATCTTTTTTTAGCAATATTTGCACCTGCCAAATGAATTATATAATCAGCTTGAATTATAGCTTGCTTGTCAACATAATTTTTATCAATGTTCCAATAAAATGAAGTTGGATTTTCATTTTTTGTTCTGCTTAAAACCAACACTTTATAACCTTTTTTAGTTAAAATATGGTATAAATGTTGTCCAATTAAACCTGTACCGCCTGTTATTAAAATGTTTGTCATAAAAAAATCAGTTATTTTGCAATTATAAAATATACAAAATATCTGATTTTAAATAATAAAACTATTAAATTTTAATTGTGTGCAACTTGATTTGCAACTTTAAATGGGGTTACATTATCCATTCCTATTTTTAATGCTTCTTTATTTAATGGAATTAAATGATGATAACGTTCTGGAAGTGATTTTTTAAGTCCAGCAAGTACATTTTCCAATTTAACTATAGGTTTAATTTTTAAAAATGCACCCATTACCACCATATTAAATATTTGCTTATTCCCCATTTTAACAGCTAATTTATTACCTTCAATTTGAAATATTTCAATATCAGTTCTTGTTGGATGATGTGTAATTCCATTTGGATCATATACCAAAACTCCCCCAGGTTTAACAGATTCTTCAAATTTGTCCATAGACTGCTGATTTAAAATAATGGCAGTATCAAATACTTTTAAATAAGGTGAACTTATTTTTTCATCACTTAAAATAACAGTTACATTTGCTGTTCCACCACGCATTTCGGGTCCGTAAGAAGGCATCCAACTTACTTCTTCATCTTGCATTATACCAGAATAGGCTAAAATTTTACCCATAGAAAGCACTCCTTGTCCTCCAAATCCAGCAATAATTATTTCTTCTGTCATAATTCTATTATTTTAATTTACCATTTACTTTAATATCTCCTAGTGGATAATATGGAAACATATTATCTACCATCCATTCATTGGCGTCATTTGGTGTCATTTTCCAACCTGAATTACAGTTTGATACAATTTCAACAAAAGAAATACCTTTGTTTAGTTTTAAATTTTCAAAAGCTTGTCTTATGGCTTTTTTTGCTTTTCTTACATGTTTATGTGTATGAACTGCTTGTCTGGTAACAAAGTAAGTGCCAGGTAATTGAGCTACTAATTCTGTCATTTTTAAAGGAGACCCCATAGTTTTTATATCTCTACCAAAGGGTGAAGTTGATGATTTCATTCCTTCTAAAGTAGTAGGTGCCATTTGACCACCAGTCATACCATAAATACCATTATTTATAAAAATGATAACAATATTTTCACCTCTGTTACAAGCATGAATAGTTTCAGCAGTTCCAATGGCCGCTAAATCTCCATCACCTTGATAGGTAAATACATATTTTTTAGGCCAAGTTCTAGCAATAGCCGTTGCAACTGCAGGAGCTCTACCATGAGCTGCTTGAGTCATATCAATATTCATAAAATCATAGGCTAACACAGAACAACCTACAGGGGCAACACCAATAGTATCTTCTTGAATTCCCATTTCATCAATAACTTCCATGGTTATATTATGGGCAGTTCCATGACCACAACCAGGGCAATAAGACAAGGGTGTGTCGGTCATTAGTTTTGTTTTACAAAATACTTGATTCTCTGGTTTTATGATGTCTAATAGTTCCATTATTTATAATTTTTTGTTCTAAAGCTTCTAAAATTTCTTCAGGAGTATGAATAATTCCTCCAGTTCTACCAAAATGTTCAACAGGTACTTTAAACTCAACGGAGAGTCTAACATCTTCTACCATTTGACCCGCATTTAATTCTACACTTAGCATTCCTTTTACTTGGTCTGCTAATTTAAATAATTGTTTTTTAGGGAAAGGGAATAAGGTTATTGGGCGCAATAAACCAACTTTTATTCCTTTGGCTCTTGCCATTTCAACTGCTTTTTGTGATATTCTAGCACTTGAACCATAAGCAACAATTAAATATTCTGCATCATCACATTGAATTTTTTCAAAACGGAGATCTTCTTTTTCCATTTGTTCATATTTTTTCATCAACCTATGAACTCTGGCTTCCATTTTTTCTGATTGTAAATCAAGTGAAGTTATAATATTTCGTTCTCTATTTTTTGTTTTACCAGTTGTAGCCCAACTTCCACATTCTTTAATAACTTCTTCATCGGTTCTTCGTTTTTTTTGTGGTTTTAGTTTTACTTTTTCCATCATTTGACCAATTAAACCATCGGATAAAATAAGAACAGGAGCTCTATATTTAAATGCGATGTCAAATGCATCTTCTACAAAATCTGACATTTCTTGAACGGATGATGGTGCAAGTACATATAATTTGTAATCACCGTGACCACCACCCTTTACTGACTGAAAATAATCTGCTTGTGAGGGTTGGATGGTTCCTAAGCCTGGTCCACCACGAACAACGTTAACTATAACTGCTGGTAATTCAGCACCTGCTAAGTATGAAATTCCTTCTTGTTTTAATGAAATTCCTGGGCTTGAAGATGAAGTGAATACTTTTTTTCCAGTACTTGCAGCTCCATAAACCATGTTAATGGCTGCTATTTCACTTTCTGCTTGTAAACAAACCATTCCTGTACGTTTTTCGGTTTGTTCATTCATTAAATATTCAATTAATTCTGTTTGTGGTGTAATTGGGTAACCAAAATAAGCATCAACACCCGCTCTAATAGCAGCTTCAGCTAGTGCCTCGTTACCTTTCATTAATTTTAATTCTGACATGTTTAATACGTTTTTAATTAAGTTGAAACTTTAACTCTATATACTGATATTGCTCTATCAGGACAAACTATTGCACAGTTGGTACAACCAGTACAAGCTTCAGGGTTTTCCATATAGGCGTAATGATAGCCTTTACGGTTAACTTCTTTAGACATAAGAATAACATTATCGTTACATACAGGAATACAAACTTCACAGCCTTTACAGACTTCTGTATCTACCACAATTGCTCCTTTTACTTTTGCCATTTTAATAATTTTAATAGTTATTATTATATTGAAATTCAATTATCTTCAAAGATACTACGAAAACGTTATAGAAACTATGATATTTGTCAATCTGAAGATAAAAATTTACTTTTTAATTAAAGTACAAATAGTTTTTTGGTTTTTAGTGATTTTGATAAAGCTGCTAATTAAAATATATATATTCTAAAACGAACAAATAAATAGAATTTTTAAAGCATAATAGGTAAGCAATTTCATTTTTATGAAAAGATTGCTTCAAATTACTGCACTACGTTTATAATTTTCGCAATGACATTTTGATTTTCAGTTATTTAAAGTAAATTTTTAGGTTTAACTTTGGTTGTTACGCCAGTTCAGGTAATTTTTGATAAAAAATTGTATCAAGAACGGCTGTCTTTAACTAAAAAACCTATTCTCGATACTAATTTTAAGCCTAAAAAGGCTAAAATTCACTCGAATTGACGAAATTTTATCATAATACACAACGGATTTTAATTCTTAAAATCTATCTCTAGATTTACTGATTATCCGTAATCTTACATAACGTCCGTTACCCTGAACCTGCCTGCTGCTCGCAGGTTCAGCATGACATTGTTCTTTATTATTATTAATTACGGGCATATAATTATATTTTAATACTTATATAAGTTTAAAATTAGCTTGAGCCACTTATGTCCTAAGCTAATTTTGTTTACTTATTATTTTATTCAACAATTTCTAATCTTGTAAAAAAATATTTAAGTGACCAATACATCCAATATGGTGTGGCAAGACCAAAAGTTATAATTGATAGGAGCATAAGTCCTAATGATATAATAAAGTATTCTCCAAAATTTCCAGTAAATTTTATTTTTTTGTTCATGAGTTTTTGATTTATGTTTGATGAATTTTGATTGTAGATTTTAGAATCATCTTGAATATTACTAATGGATAATTCATTTTTTTTCTTGTTTTTTAATATAATAATAATGCCAATTATTATTAAAATTATAGCACCTATTGAAAAAATAAACCTTGGAATAAAATAAATACCAAAAAAATACAAAAGACGAGGTAATATTAAATATAGAATAACTCCTCCAATTACAAACCTAATTCCTTTATTTACATTCATTTTTTTATGGTCTGTTTTTATTATTGTCAAGCATTGCTTGTGCCAATTTATTTATATTTCTAATCATTGAAAGTAAAAGAAGTATTAAGGTTATTAGTAAAATTGTTCCTAAAGCCGCTCCTATAATTTTAAAACTATCAAATCTCCATCTTGATTTTTTTTCTTTTTTAATTTGGAACTCCGATTCAGCCATTAATTGAGATTTATTATAATCAGAATCAATTTTCCTTAACAATTGATTATAATTTGCATCAATTTGTTGAATTTGGTGTCTTCTATTTACGTTTTTTGATCTATAAATTTCATAATAATAATTCAAAGCAATTGACTGTTTAGCTATATCAATCTTTTTTAAAAAAGGAATAAAGTTTAAAGTATTTTCTTTTATACCCCCTAAATTGTTGTTATAGTAATTCACATATTCATATTGTATAATGTTAGACGCAGAATATCTTTCTTCCTTAGCAAAGCTTTGTAGTACATTAATTTCAAATATCAATATATCAATGCCATCATTGGGATTGTTTCTTAAAAAGTTTCTATTCTTTTTGAAAGCGTTTATAATTTTATTTTTTTCATATATCTTTGAAAGATTTCTTAGTAAATTTAAAGATTTGATTGTTTTTTCAAAATTTCTATTTTTAAAAGATGTTAATGAATAAATAATTTTATTACGATTTTTTTTATCGATAAGTTCTAAAATCTGATTATATCTTTTAACTAATTCAGCTTTATTTTTATAGGATTTAAACCCATTTTTATCTGTACGATTTTCAATTTTTGATATTATTCCTGGAGAAGTCATAACAAATTTTCTATAGGATTCATTTTTTTTTATTTTATATAAAGCTTCTCCTCTTGGATAAGTATAATATCCTTCTCCTCTCCAAAGTTTTGGAAAATCTTTAAATGGTAATGTGTTTTTGAGATTAGCTATTTGCTTTTCAAAATCACTTAACCCTGTAGTATCTCTTTTGGAATCTGATATTGAGCGTTCTGTCTTTTGGGTATTGTTAATAGATATATTTTTAATTTTTTCAATTTTCACTTTATCCTTGGGCAAGGCATTTAAAATTTCATTTAATTTAACGTTTGCCTGTTGTGGATATGCTTCTTTTGGAGGTTTTAAAGCTTTAGTAACCTCTTTTTTAGATGGAGGGAAATAGCTCCATCCAACAATACCAATACCCACAATAAAGCCAATAACTGCAATAGCAGCCAAAAAGTGCCAAAAAGTTCTAGATATACCGTAATAATATTTATTTTCTAAATTTGATAAATAATTTTTTTTCATAATAATTAGTTTATTTTTTTATTGATAGGAAAATATTTTTTAAAGAACTTCTTAAATTTAATGCTTTTTAAGGCACTAAAAAATGAAGCTTTTTTTGTTCTAGAATAAGTTTGGACAGCATTATTTAATATTGAATTAAGAAGTTTTCCAGATTTATTCATTTTATATGATTTGGAAAATATTTTGTTATTTTCCGCATCTCTCATTATTAAATTAAAATGAATGTATGCATCATAAGCAGTTATATAACCAGCTGCATATTTGTTTTTTATGCTACTTGAGGTATATGTTACATAAATATTATTAATATTAATTATTTTAGATACTAAAGTGTTTTCATTAAATTCACTTTGTTTCATCATCCTCATTTTTTCTAAAAAAGATCTAGCAATTGTCCCCAATATATATTTAAATTTTGCTTCTTTAGTAAATGATTGATCTGATGATAGTACAATATTTTCTTTGGTTCCTTTTTTATTTACATATTCAAATAAAGCAACCTCATCAGTAGCTTTAAAATGATTTGATAAAAGATGATTCATTTTAAATATTTTTGTTTCTATTATAGCTCCTGATTTATAGGTAATATTTTTTTGTGAAACACCATCTTTTAAATAGAATTTCCATATTCCATTTTTTTGGTTGTTTAAATACTTGCCTTCACTAATAATTTTATCAGAGTTATATCTAATATCTTCCAATTTATTCCCTTGATTATCAAAAGTTGCCCAAATGCTATCTTTTTTAAATGCTTTTGTGTAGAAACCTTTTAATTTGGTTTTACCATTCTCGAATTTATTTATTTCGAAATGATTTTGATTACTAGTTGGTAATAGACTTTCTACAAGAGAACCATCTTCATCATAAATCAATTTTTTAATCTCATTGCCATTTTTATAGGTAATTTTTTTATAGGTTTTACCCGTTAAGAAGTTTTCTAAAAATTCACCCTCTTTAATATTGCTTTTATAATTAGTTTCTTTCTTAACAATTCCATTATCAAAAAGAGACTTGTTATAAATTATATTGGTGTTTTCAGGGTTATATTTAAGATAAGATTTTAAATTTCCAGAAAGATAGTATTCCTTTTTTTCAATAAGTTTATCATGTAAATATTTTTCCTCTGACTCTTTGATTCCGTTTGGTCTCCAAGAAATTTGGTTTCCATTTTTTTTCCCAGTAACATAATTATTAAGTTGTTTTTGTTGTCCAGTTACGTACCAAGATTGATATTTTCCATTTAGTTTTCCATTTTTATAGATTGCCTTCATTGTACAATTACAGGCCGTTTTAGCATTTTCATTGTATTTATAAAGTTCACCACTATACAGGTTGCCATTAAAATAAATAGTTCCATTTCGTGAAGAAACTTCTGTAGTAAGAGCAGCGTTTTGAGCGAATACCATTGAAAATGGACTCATCAGAATTATCAAGAATAGTTTTTTCATAATTTATTTATATTTTCATTATTTTCTACGGTTATTTTATTTTTCGAATTATTATGGGTAGTTAATACTTCTGTTTTATCTATAAATAAAACGATAGAAGAAATTAGGGTAAGAATTAAGCCTATTCCAATTATATCTACAATATCACTACTTTTAAAAAATCGTAAATAATTTCTATCAATTTTTATGGATAGGTAAATAGCAATAAAAATGATAAAAACTAAAGGTAATTTTTTTACGAATTCTAAACTTTTTACTTGATTTTTTGTGATTTTATTTTTTGAGTATTTAACAAAAATAATTATTGCAGAAATAGGAAATATTAATACTAAGATGCCAAGAATAAGTGATGGTTCTTTTTCAATAAATTTTATATTTTTGAAAATTTTTATTAAGGCGTCAAATGCTGATCCTCCAAAGCCAAATGCTTTGACCCATGTCATAAAAAAAGCTAGAAACATAACACTAGATGTGATGATGTTTAATATTCGTTTGTTCATAATTAAATTATTTTTTTATACTTCTTTGCTCATAGAAGTATGTATTAACTAAAGTTTGAGCCTTTTATTTATTGGATTTTTAATTTTTTAATAAAAAAAAACTTATATCAATAAATATTTAACAATGATAGTATAGAAAATTAATATTTTAAAAAACTTATGAAAAACGACTTCTAATTATATAAAAAGCAATAATTCTAATGATAATTAGATTTTGAAGTATAAAAAAAAGCGTAAAAATTAATTTTACGCTTTTAGTTTTAATATTAGCTGTTATTTTAATTACTCGTTGTTCATTTTGACTTTTTAAACTTATTGTTACGCCAGTTCGATATAAGAAAATAAATACCGAGTTAAAAATCAATAGTCTGCGACATTGCGATGATTGAAGAGCAACGAAAAGAAGAAGCAATCTCATTTTTATGAAAAGATTGCTTCAAATTACTGCACTACGTTTATAATTTTCGCAATGACATTTTGATTTTCAGTTATTTAAAGTAAATTTTTAGGTCGAACTTTGGTTGTTAAGCCAGTTCTATATAAGAAAATAATTACAGAGCTAAAAATCAATAGTCTGCGTCATTGCGATGATTGAAGAGCAACGAAAAGAAGAAGCAATCTCATTTTTATGAAAAGATTGCTTCAAATTACTGCACTACGTTTATAATTTTCGCAATGACATTTTGATTTTCAGTTATTTAAAGTAAATTTTTAGGTTGAACTTTGGTTGTTACGCCTGTTTGGGTAATTTTTGATAAAAAATGGTATTTAGAACGGTTGTCTTTAAGTAAAAAACCTATTCTCGATACTAATTTTAAGCCTAAAGAGGCTAAAATTCACTCGAATTGACGAAATTTTATCATAATGCACAACGGGTTTTAATTGTTTTTTGGGTTTAATTCCCCGACGCTCTGCGTCGAAATAAAAAAGGAATTTCCTATTTGATACCTCGTATGCTTGCGTCGAGGTAGTTCATTTATCCGTAACGTTACATAACGTCAGTTACTTTGAACCTGCCAGTAGCAGGCGAGCTTGTTTCAGGGTTGTATTCAATAAAACACGAGTTATTAAACGGAAATGAGATGCTGAAACGAGTTCAGCATGACGGTGTTCTTTATTATTACTAATTACGGGCATACAAATTAGATTTTAAAGTATAAAAAAAGCGTAAAAATTAATTTTACGCTTTTAGTTTTAAAATAAGATGTTATTTATCAGTCCGTTTTAAAATTCCAAACTTGACCAATAGTTTCACCTCCATTATTATCTTTCACAACAATTCTCCAATAATATTCTGTAGTTGAATTTAAACTAGTAGTAAAATTACTTTCTACTTGGTTTGCACTTACTTTTTCATTTTCTGTTGGTGGATTTAACATTCCAAAATACACATCATAAGTTAAACTATCAGAAGTATCTGCATCGCTACCATTCCATTGTAAGGTTACCGTTGCATTTTGTTCTATAGCGTTTAAAGTAGGATTTACCAATTCTGGTGAAAATGGTAGGTGATTTATTACCCCAGTTCCTTCAGTATAAAAATTAAACACAGAGGAATAATTACTAGAAGCACTTTTACTATCTATTGCCTTTACTCTCCAGTAATAGGCAATTCCTTTTTCTAAGGATATTGATATATTGGTTGAAGATGTTGTTTTTGTTTCAACAATAGATGAAAAATTAATATTTGTAGCCACTTGTATTTGATAAGTTATGGCATTATTTTCTGGATCCGTGGAGGTATTCCATTCAAAAGTAAGTGCATTATCAATACATAGTTTATTATTAGTTGGTGTTGTTAAAACAGGAATACTTGGTGCTTTATTTTCTACCGTTGGTGTAGGAGTGGGTGTATTTCCACCTCCTCCGCCACCGCCACAAGACCAAAGTGTTACTGCAAAAAAGATTATATAGCTATATTTTTTCATAATTATTGTTTTATAATATTAACGTGAATTGGAGTTTCCATGTTTATTTTGGCTACATATACTCCTGATGGTTGGTTTTCTAAACTTAATTGTACTTTACCATTATATACGGGATATGTTTTCTTAGAAATTAGTTGCGAACCAATAGTGTATAGTTCTATGGTAATCTCCTTTAATGTATTTGGTAATGAAATTCCAAATTTACCATTAGTTGGATTCGGATAAGCTACAATACCGTCAATTAAATTTATAGCTTTTAAATAAATGCCTTCACATTCCTTCGCTGTTTTTACCTCTAACAAATCTCCATGTTTTACATCTACAGAAAATATTAAGTTGTTGGTGTTTAGTACTTCATTTTTATTTACAAAAACTTTAAAGGGAGGAGTGCCTCTATCCATTTCAATGGTTGCTTTGTTTTGTTTAACACTCGATTTACCTGAAACGGTAGTTCCTTCTTCTATAGTAATATTATAACATTGTTCAAAGGTTACCCCTGTTACAGTAATACAAACAGTATAGTTTCCAGGTTGTAAATCTGTGATTGTTTTGGTGGTTGTAAAGGTATAAGTTGTTGCATTAATACTTGCAACATAATCGTGGGTTTCATTGGCAGAAATAACCAATTGACCATTATTTTTATTAGGACACGTTTCACTTGTTACTAAAAGGTTAAAATTATTTTCAGGTAAGTAAAAACATCCATTAGCATCCACGGTTACCCCAGTTGGAGTACTTGGGCATAAATCTAAATTATTCATTACACCATCATTGTCATCATCTAATTGAGAACTAGAACAACCATTAGCATCCACGGTTTCTCCTGCTGGTGTGTTAGGACAGATATCATTTTCATTTAAAATAGAATCTCCATCTATATCATTATTTGTACAATTATCACTAAAACTTGTCTGACTATCTACTTCCGTCCAGTTTGCAGAACTCCAAGAAGGGTTATCTACTGCAATACAACTAAGATTTGGATTGTAATTTGCATAAAAAGTTGTAATTGCGGTGTTATTACCATTTTTTATGTTTAAACTATTTAATGGAGTATTACTATGACATGAAAAAACAGTTAGTGCTGAATTACTTGTTATATCTAAACTATTTATTTGGTTTTCAGAACAGTCTAATTGAATTAAATTAATTGAGTTATACACTTAGTATCTGTTTTATTTGATTTTGGTAAATAGGTTTACTTTCTACCATTCTACTAATTGTTTTATGAAATATGTTTTCCTTAAATTGAGAACGATTAATCCTAAAACAAAAT
>NZ_JAKIUR010000060.1 GCF_021647475.1 Lutibacter sp. | reverse complement strand
CTACTTGATGTCATTGATGTAAATTATTGATTATCAGTATAATATACAAATAATTAATAACTTTGACAACTATAAATCAACTGATTATCTAGCTTTTATCAAAGAAAAAGTGTGAGTTTGCCCTGTAAAACACCTGATAACAATAATTTTTTTGTAAAGTAAAAATACTTAATAAATAAGAAAATCTTTACTTTATAAATCTAAAGGTCGGCAAGGCAGGTTCGTTTCAGGATCTCATCAATATAAATTGGTGATTAGTAAAAATTATGAGATGCTGAAACAGGTTCAGCATGACGTATTAAATAGGAAATATGACACAAAACGGATATACATTTAATTTTTTAATCGTTACAAAATTGAAAATAATAGCACAAAAATTTTAAAACATATTGATTTTTACACTTTGTTTTTTAGAGGTTTTTTATAGTGAAAGTTAAAATGTATATTTGGGTTACTAGCTAAAATATTTTGTAATGAGGATATTAAATCAATTCTTTTAAAACTTTAATTGCATCTCTTAATTTTGCTGCAGCCATAAAATCTAATGCTTTGGCAGCCGTTTCCATTTGTTTTCTTTTTTCTCTAATTCTTTTATCAATTTGTTCTTTAGTTAGATATTGTAATTCATCTTCAGCTGCCATATCAACTGAATTATCGTAATGAAATGATGAAATGGTATTTTTTGCTAAGGTATTTTCAATGCTTTTTTTAATTTGAGTCGGCGTAATGTTATTAGCTAAATTATAGGCAACTTGTTTTTCTCTTCTGCGTTCAGTTTCATCAATGGTGAGTTGCATACTGTTGGTAATTTTATCAGCATACAAAATTGCTTTTCCTTCAACGTTTCTTGCTGCTCTACCAATAGTTTGTGTAAGCGAACGATGTGAGCGTAAAAAACCTTCTTTATCTGCATCTAAAATAGCAACCAAAGAAACTTCTGGTAGATCTAAGCCTTCACGTAAAAGGTTAACTCCAATTAATACATCAAACAAACCTTTGCGTAAATCGGTCATAATTTCAACACGCTCCAAGGTATCCACATCTGAATGAATATATCTACAACGGATTTGAATTCGACTTAAATATTTGGTTAATTCTTCTGCCATTCTTTTGGTAAGCGTAGTAACTAAAGTTCGTTCATCTTTTTCAACTCTAATTTGAATTTCTTCAATTAAATCATCAATTTGATTGATGCTAGGACGAACTTCAATTTCAGGATCTAATAAACCGGTTGGACGGATAACTTGCTCAACAAAAACACCTTCTGTTTTTTGTAATTCGTAATCAGCTGGCGTTGCACTTACATAAATTACTTGGTTTTGAATTTCTTCAAACTCTTCAAATTTTAGAGGTCTGTTATCCATTGCTGCAGGTAATCGGAATCCATAACCTACTAAGTTTTCTTTTCTAGATCTATCTCCGCCATACATGGCATGAACTTGTGGAATGGTAACGTGACTTTCATCAATTATCATTAAAAAGTCATCAGGAAAATAATCTAGTAAACAAAAAGGTCTTGTACCTGGTTCACGCTGATCTAAATAGCGTGAATAGTTTTCAATGCCACTGCAATAACCTAATTCACGAATCATTTCTAAATCGAATTCCGTACGTTCTTTCAATCGTTTTGCTTCTAAATGTTTACCGATTTCTTTAAAATAATCGTATTGTTTTACCAAGTCATCCTGAATATTTTTTATGGCATTTTGTAAAATATCGGGTGAAGTAACAAATAGGTTTGCCGGATAAATTTTAAGGTCTTCAAATTTTTCAACTACATTATTATTTTCAACATCAAAACTCTCAATTTCTTCAATTTCATCACCAAAAAAATGAATTCTGTAGGCGTGTTCACCGTAAGAAGGATACACCGTGATAATATCTCCTTTAACTTTAAAAGTACCGCTACTTAATTCGGTTTCAGTTCTGGAATATAAACTTGCTACTAATTGATGTAAAAATTTGGTTCTGGAAAGTACTTGATTTGTATGAATTGAAATTACATTCTTTTTAAATTCTACAGGATTTCCAATTCCGTAAATACAAGAAACAGAAGCTACAATAATAACATCTCTTCTTCCTGAAAGTAGTGCTGAAGAGGCACTGATTCGCAATCGTTCAATATCTTCATTTATAGATAAATCTTTTTCAATATAAGTTCCTGTTACAGGAAGATAGGCTTCAGGTTGATAGTAATCGTAATACGAAACAAAATATTCTACCGAGTTATTTGGAAAAAACTGTTTAAATTCAGAATATAATTGAGCTGCGAGTGTTTTATTATGCGCTAAAATTAAGGTTGGCTTTTCAACTTTTTGAATCACATTGGCAACGGTAAATGTTTTACCAGAACCAGTTACACCCAATAAAGTTTGATATTTTTCATTAGATTGAATGCCATTTACTAATTGTTCAATAGCTTCAGGCTGATCACCAGTAGGTTTAAAATGTGATTCTAATTTGAATTGCATGTTGCAAAAGTAATCTAATTTAGTTTTAATTACTTTCTAATTAAACTAAAATGACCACGTAATACTCTACCGTCTTCTAGTTCAACTTTATACCAATAATCTGTTGAAGGTAAAGGGTTTCCTTTGTACAAACCATTCCAACCATTTCCTAATGGATTTAAAATGGCAATTAATTTACCAAATCTATCAAAAACATATATTTTGGTATTTGGCTGATTGTCAATACCAGTAACTTGCCAAGTATCATTTGAACCGTCGTTATTAGGAGTAAAGAAATTAGGAATGCTAATTAAATTTACTTGGACACTAGCTTCTAAACAATTTTCAATATCTCTAATTTTAACAGTGTGTAATCCTCCAGAAACAGTTTGAAAAACATTGTTGGTTTGAAAAATATCAGAATCTAAGGAAAACTCATAATTGCTTGAAGGTAAATTATTTGTATTTACTGTTATACTGTTATTGGATGTATTATCAATAATTTCAAGATTATTTAATCCAAAATTTGGAAGAGGTAAAATAGGAGAAGCAATTACCTGAATATCTTTTGAAGTTTGACAATTATTTCCATTTGTATCTGTAGCAGTAACCGTATAGGTATCTTCAGTATCAACATTAATTTGTGGTGTGTTACCAATAGTATTTCCGCTACTATCTGTCCATAAATAATCATAATTATCAGTTGGATTTTCTACTCCGATAGTAGCACTTGAAGAACTTAAGCATAGTGTTATATTAGGATTAAGATCAAAAATGGGAACTGGTGTAACATTTAAAGTAATATGAAATCCTAACCCGAAACAAGTATCCGTAGTTTTATCAACTCTCACTACAATTTGCTGGGTAAAAGCAGTAGTATTTGTGTAATTTGAAGGATTAATGGCATTAGTTTCAGCAAAAGCATCTGCTAATGTTTCATAGTAGGCAACAGTTAAATTAGCAACTGGCAATAACGCATTTAAAACCTGATTTGTGGCAGTACTAAAATCGAAAGTAGTTAAACCGTTGGTGTCATCTTCATCAGTTAAATCATCACATTGATTATAGGTAAGCATAAATGCATTAGGAATATCGATAGAAATTACTTTTAAATCTACTTGAGCAGTAGTAAAACAGCCTACTGCATTTTCAATTCTTGCCCACACAGTTGATTGTGTATTATTTGAAAATGCAGTTGGATTTACTATTGTATTTATATTGGCAATTGCATCAGTCTCAGTTAAAAAATAAGTAAATATTGGTAATGGACTTTCTGATGAAATTAAAGCATTAGCATCATTTAAATTAAAATCTTCTATTCCGTCTAAATTATCATCACATTTTGTCAGCGTTACAGGAGAAGTTACTACAGGTAAATCATAAATAGTAATATCTAAAGTTAAAATACTGGTATTAACCCCAATGGTAACTGTAGCAGTAACCGTAAAAACTCCTGAAGAGGTAAAAATATGAGTTGGATTTTCTAGAGTTGAAGTGTTATTTGTACCAGAAGTTGGGTCACCAAAACCCCAAGTAATGCTTGTTGGAGTGGTAGAAGAACTTAAATTGAATTGAGTAACATCTCCTAAACAAACATTATTAGCAGAAATAGAAGGTTCTAAAAAATAAGATTGAATAAAAGGAGGCAAGCCTTCAACAACTTTTCTGTTTGGATCACCAGCACTTATATCTAATTTATTATGTTCGTAATTACAAGCCAATCCATCTGCTTCAGGTTTATTAATGATTCCTAAAAATTTAGTGCCAACTTGTGAAGCTCCTGAAATAGATAGTGCTCTGTATATTTTTCCATCAATAGCAAGTTGAACTGCACCTCTTGTATTAATATTAGAGGTATGAATTAAAGTTCTATTATTGCCATTCATTAAATCAAATTGATATAATTTCCCTGGAGGCATATGATCATTAATCTTTAATTGACTTGTGGTAACGTATAATTTTCTGCTTTGTGTTGAAAACTCAACTCCGTAAGGAATATCATTGGTGTCATCAAAAGTTAGTTCTTGTTCGTTGCTAACTATACCTGTTGTTGCATCAAAATCATAAAGCATCATACTATGCGTATTGCCGAAATTGGCACAGGCAATTTTGTTACCATCTGGAGATATTTTAAGATAACCACGAGAATCTGCTGCAAATGAAACTGTTGAAGTTACAGGAGTTAGATTAACCCCCGCCGCATCTACTAACCAAGCTAAGAATTGATTTTGAATAAAAGTAATAATCCATATAGAATTGTTATTGTTATTTTTAACGGCAGTTATTTTTTCATAAGCTTGAGAAACTAAATTAATATCTTTTTGACTAGTTACAAGATCACCTAAACCGCCATTTAAAGACATATCAACTAATGAATAATTTATTCCATTGGTTGATAGTGCAGAAAGAGCAGTTCTTTGGTCAACACTAAATATATAAAATTGATTTGGATTATTTGGTTTTGGAGTAATAATGGCAGATTGGGTACTAGAAGTATTTCCTAATAATCCTGTTCCATTGGGCATAATTGTACCAGTTTTATCCCAAACCTTAACTCCATCAGTATAAAATAATAAATTACCTGTAGCATCACTTATGGTCGCACAGCCCTCAAGAGTTGATAATTTACCATTGGTAAGAACTACGGGAGTTCCAGAATTAAAATCTAGTCCAGCATTTTGTCCAAAATACCAAAAAGCAGCTTCTTTTTGTGAGAATGACAAAATAGGCAAAAGAATAATCCAAAAAAATACAATTCTTTTCATAGTAATAAGGAATGTATTTAGGTTAAATATACTATAAATCTCTTATTTATAATAATTTATAACCTTAAAAAACACTATATATTGTAGAAATTAGCGTCTAATCAAACTAAAATGTCCTTTTCGGATTTTGATATTACCTGCATAATCAATAAGCTCAACAGAAAACCAATAGTCGGAAGCAGGTAAATATTGACCGTTAAAAGTACCATTCCAACCTTCACTTTTTGGATCAATTTGAATGATTAATTTCCCAAATCTATCAAAAATATAAATATTAGAATTTGGGTAGAAATGTTTATCAACGCCTAAAACTTTCCAAGTATCATTTATGCCATCGTTGTTTGGCGTAAAAAATTTAGGATAACCAATTACAGAAACATCAATTTGAGCAATTCCACAGTTATTTTTATCCTGAATATAAATGGTGTGAATTCCTGGAGCAACATTGGTAAAAACAGGGTCATTTTGGTAAAACCCAGATATTTCATCTAGAGCAAATTCATAATCTCCAATTCCTAAATTTGAAGTGTTTATGGTAATGGAGTTATTTGCAGTATCATCTATTACTGTAATGTTATTTTGGGTAATAGTTGCTATTATTGATGGGTTTACCTGAATGGTTTTTGGAAATGATTCACATCCATAAATAGATGTTGCATAAACCGTGTACAATCCTTCGGATGAAATAACAGCATTTTGTGAAGTGCTAAATAAATCACCATTTGAGTTGTACCATTCGTAGGTATAATTTCCTTTTTGGTTATAAGGACTTATAATTATTGGTGCTAGATTTTGGCAGTATATTGTAGTACTATCTAGCTCAAATTCAGGCCTTTTATTAACAATTAATTGTAAATGTGGACCTAGTCCAAAACAAGCACCATTATCTTCACTTTCTACCCTAACATAAATAGTTTGGTTTTCGGCAACTTCATTACTGTAAGGATTAATTTTATCTATTTCATTTTGTTCTAATTGAACATCGTTTAAATTTCTATAATAGGAAACTGATAAATTTTGACCTGTAGGAAATAGGTTGATGATATCAGCATCATTATTAGCTAAAATAAAGGTTGAAGTTCCATCGTTTACATCATCGGTATCACAAACAGTAACTTTTTTTAAATATCCAATTGGGAAATGTGTGGAAGAAACTAATAAATCTACTTGAGCAATTCGGTAACAACCATTTGCATTTTCTATTCGTGCATAAACCGTACGTTGAGTTTTGTTGGAAAAAGGGAATGGAATTATGACATTACTTCCAGATTCAGCATCTGTTGAACTAGCATAATAAGTTACATTTAAAGCAGTATTATTGTTTGTTAAATACGTGTTTGCTTCGTTTAAATTAAAATCAGTAAAACCATCTAAAGTTCCATCTTCATCACATTGTTTAAAAGTAAATGTTGGATTTACTATAGGTTTTGAATAAACCTCAATATCAAATGACGAAATGTTATAACAACCCGTATTATTGTTTTCAACTCTCACCCAAATTTTTTCAGAAGCGTAAGCAACTTTGTTGGTGTAATTGGATGGAAGTTTATTTAGAAAATTATTAGTCAAAGCATCCGTTTCATTATCAAAATAAGAAATTGTATAATTCGCAATATCTGATACTAAATTCACATCATTTTGTGTTAAATCGAAGTTATAAAAACCAGTATTATTTGGATCACATGCTGTTAATGTAATAGGTGTACCTAAAATGATAGAACTTACAGTAAGTGTAAATTTAGCAGTAGTATAGCATTGAGTGACTGTATTGGTTAATCTGACATATATAATTTGAGGATTAATTGTATTTTGATAAGCTTGAGGTGTTGTAATTTTATTTTCACCTAAAATAGCATCATTATTGGAGGTATGATAGGTAATTTCAACATTATTTTGAGTTCCAATAGCAATATTATCATTTACAGTTAAGTCAAAAGTTGATATTCCATCTAATATACTATCAGTATCGCATTGTTCAATATTTAGTGTTTCAGGTGTTAGGTTGTCAAAAGTAGGTTGCTGATTAAATGTTGCAGTTCCTGTCCATTCTATACTAAAATTACTAGTTCCAACAGGTCTGTCAACAACTAAAAAATAGGATTGTCCAGCAACAACATCCAACCATTTTATAAAACTATTTCCATCTGTACCTGGACCTTCGGATGTGTCTGTTTCCGTCCCATTCATACCTGTTAGGTTATTGCCTTGTCCTGCAGCAAATGGATTTGTTGTAGAACATCTAATAGCTTGTCCTATGTTACCACAACTTACATCAGGGCCAAAAACAAAAAAATCAAAATCTTCATAAATAGAATTAGAGGTAGGTGTTAATGTAAATCCTAGTGTGCCACTTGTGTTAATTGTTAATTTAAACCAGATACTGTTATTTTCTTTACTTGAACAAACATTAGAGTTGTTTAATTCCTGGACCCCAAATCCAGTTACCGATAGGTCTTGGTAACCACTATTACCACAAACAATGATGGCATCAGAACAATCATTTTGACCAGAAATAAATAAAGAGTTTAATGCTATAAGTAGCCCAAGTATTTTTTTCATCTAGAATAAAAATTATTAGATTTCAAAAATAGTAATAAGTATTTAACCCGTTGTGCATTATGATAAAATTTCGTCAATTCGAGTGAATTTTAGCCTTTTTAGGCTTAAAATTAGTATCGAGAATAGGTTTTTTAGTTAGAGACCATCGTTCTCGATACAATTTTTTATCAAAAATTACTCGAACAGACGTAACAGGATGTTTAAAAAGTTAAAATACACAACGAGTATATTTAATAAAATGGCACTTGTTTATAAATCTCTCTTTTTGAGTAAATAATAGGATAGATAAATAAAAATTGCAGTCCATATTAATACAATTAAAATATCTAATGGCTGTACTGAGAAATCTTTAGATAAATTTTCACCTACTTGTTTTGCTACTGTTTTAACTGCACTTAAACGAGTAAAAGGTTCTTTAATTAAATTACTCATTGCTTCCAACGGTAAAAATTGCATAATGCTATTTACGTGATCGGATGTATTTGTGGCATCTCTAAACAGCCAAAATAAATAACCTTTAAAAAGACTTTCTCCAAAAAACCAGACTACAATTCCGCCTACAGCAAAAGCAGAGCGTTTTACCAAAATACCCATAAAAAGCCCGAATGAAAAGAATCCAACTAATTTTACAAAAAATGCTAATAGATAATCTAAATCAGAAAAAACAATGGAAAATTCTGTAAAATCTGAATAGGTATAACCTAATATTAGAGAAATAATAAATACAAAAAGTGTTGAAATAAGAGCAAATAAAATAACCGTATAAAACTTTGAAAGCACAAACTCTTTTTTACTTAAGCCATCAATCAAATTTTGTTTTAAAGTCTTGTTACTGTATTCATTAGCCATCATAGAAACTATTACAAGTAATAAAAAAAACTTAAAAATAGAAGCCATATATGTATTAAAATGCCAGATATATGGAAAATTAAAAATTCCTTGTTCGGCTAAATGAAATTTTACGGGACCAATATCAAATTTTATAGCAGCAATTAAAGCAATGGAAGTAAGCAATGCAAAATAGATAATTATTAAAACACGACTTGCTCTGTTATATTTTAATTTATAAAGTTCTATATTTAAAAGTCGGAACATATTAGTTATTATTAGTTAGCGTTAAAAATTGTTGTTCTAAACTTGGCTTCCTTTTAACTAAATGTGTTAAAACTATATTTTTTTTGAACAAAAAAGTATTTATTTCACCAGATGAAATTTCTTTATTTAATGTAGCAATAACCATTTCGTTTTCAATTTTAGAAGTTGAAATTCCATCAAAATCAGCAAGTGATTTTTGAATATTTTCTAAATCAATTTCAGCTTTAAGTTCTATAATACCGAATGAAGCCGTCATTTCATCTACACTTCCAGCATATAGTTTTATACCATTTCTAATAACAACTACGTGAGTACATACTTTTTCAACTTCATCTAATAAATGTGATGCCAATAAAATAGTAGTTCCATTTTTTGCAATATTTCTAATAATTTCTCTAATTTCATGAATTCCTTGAGGATCTAATCCGTTGGTTGGTTCATCTAAAATTAGAATTTCAGGATTGTTAAGCAATGCAGAAGCAATAGCCAAACGCTGTTTCATTCCTAATGAAAAAGTTTTAAACTTACTATTTCTACGTTCATATAATTGAACCATTTTAAGTTTCTCATCAATATTATCTTTTGAAATTTCCTTTATTTTACACACCAATTCTAGATTTTGAATTGCAGTCATATACGGATAAAAATTAGGTCGCTCAATAATAGCTCCCACTTTTTTTAACGCTTGATGTGTTGATAATTTACCTCCAAACCAGCTAAAATTTCCTGAAGTTTTATTAACAACGTTTAATACAATTCCAAGTGTAGTTGATTTTCCACTTCCATTTGGACCTAATATGCCGTAAACATTTCCTTTTTTAATGTCAAAAGATAAATTATTAACGGCGTGAAGCTTTCCAAATTTTTTGTTTAGTTGGCTAATGGTTAAAATAGTTTCCAATATTTTTGTGTTTAGTATAAAAATAAGACGATAAATAGTGTTTTTTGTAACAGCAATATACTAAATTTGAAAAAGAACGTGAATACGAATTATGGAAGAAAAGTTAATATCTAAAAAAAAACCTGCATATCCAATATGTAATCAACTATATGATTATTTAACAGAATATAATAGAAATATTAAAATTCCTGTTTTTTATGAAGATTTGCTTCGTTTTGATGGATCAATTGTAGTTTACGATAAAAAAGGAGAAGATTCCCTTTGGATAAGAGTTTATTATAGTGAGCATGAACGTGATGAAATTGATTTAAGCTTAAAGCAAATGTATCTGATTTTGCACGGTGACGGAACAGAAGATTCATTACAATTTTTAACTATTGATGCTATTGATTACTGCACCTTTGGAAATTCTAAACCATTTAGAGTTAAAATACGTAATATTTTAAATGATAATTACTCGTATATCTACGTAAAAATTGCAGATGCTTCAAGGGTTTATGGATTAGAATTAGAGCATATTTTATCGCCAAATAATATCAATTTTTTAATTTATAAAGATACTTTAATTGAAGAACACGTTTTAGGCGTTCCGGGTGATGATTTTATAGAAGATATTTTGCCAACTGTTTCCGAACAGGGTAAAAAAAAGATTTCAAAAGAATTTGTAAAATTTAATGAACGCTGTATGATTCGTTTATTAGGCGATATGCGTGCTTATAATTTTGTAATTGTGGCTTCTTATGATTTTGATCAAGTTGAATATAGAATTAGAGCTATGGATTTTGATCAACAAAGTTATGAAGGAAATTTAAGAGTATATTTCCCTCAATTTTTTAAAGATAATTATCCGTTTGTTAAAATGGTATCTGAAAGTTTACAAGAAGAATCTATTGAACAGTATAAAAAAGAAGAACGAGCTGCAATAGCCAGAAGAATTAGAGGAGCACAAGAAAGAGTTAATGATTTAGTAAATTGTATGATGCATGATGTTATTTCTACTCCTGAAAAAGTAAACCAATTAAAAATAGATTTATTTAAATACACTAAAGATGTTAAATTTAAAAAATGTAAAAATATGGGCGAAATTTTAAAAGTAGCCTTTGATTTTGTAGTTCGTAATTATGTAAATGTGAATACCTATATTATTAGAAATAAATGATGTTTACTCGTTGTGCATTTTGATGAAATTTCGTCAATTCGAGTGAATTTTAGCCTTTTTAGGCTTAAAATTAGTATCGAGAATAGAGATTTAGTCAAAAAGCTATTCTCGATACAATTTTTTATCAAAAATTACAATCATTGACTTCGTTTTTAATATATTGTAAACTAGTTATTTAGTCAAATTATAAAAAATTAAAAATATAGATAATGTTAAATAGATTCCTGCCTACGCAGGAATGACAGAAATATTTAAAATTCGTAATATTATTACAGCCACTTGAGATAATTTTGGTATCAATCCTCGAACCGACGTAACATTAAGTTTAGAGAGTCAAAATGTACAACGGGTAATGTTTTTAGATATCTAAATCGTCAATATTATCAAAATCTGAATTTTCGGTAAATTCATTAAACTCATCAAATTCGTTAAAATCATTTAAATCATTTTCTGCAATAAATTCTTTTTCAGGTGCCTTTTCAGGAGTATTACCAAATTGAAAAATAGTTTTTGGTAATAATTTTGAATCAAAATCTACTACTTCAATAAATTCAACAAAAAAAGTCCACATTACTAAAAAATCATACACATAAATAAGTTTATCGCCTTTATTAGTAAAAACATCTTTGAGTGTTGTGTTTTGCATTGTTTGAGTAGTGCTATCATCTGACATATTAAACAATGGAATTTCTTCACCTTCTTCCCAATCATTATTAGCTTTATAAAACGAAGCCATTTCCTGACCTTTAAATCCAAATGATTTGGCAATAGTAAAATGAAACGCTTCTAAATTACTATTTTCATCAATTATAATATCTCTAATAACATCTGAAGGAACATCTAAAATAATTCTAATTCGGTAAGCCATTTTAAGTTTATTTTATTTAGTACAAAGGTACTTATTTAAACTTTTAAATTATTATTTTTACCCTTTAACAAATAAGTTTATGGACACAAAAGAAAAAACATTAGCCTATTTAAATAGTTTATGTAAAAATACGTTAATGGAAACCCTTAATATTAAGTATATAGATTTTGGTGATGATTATTTAGTGGCAACTATGCCGGTAACAAGTAAAGTTTACCAACCCGATGGAGTTTTAAATGGAGGAGCATCTATGGCATTAGCGGAAAGTGTTGGAAGCCCAACTTCTATGTTAGCGATTGATTCTAATAAATTTATGGTAAGGGGAATTTCCTTTACTGCAAATCATTTAAAAAGTGTAAAAAGTGGCTTGGTAACCGCTACGGCAACATTTATTCATAAAGGCAGAACTACACATTTAATAGAAATTAAAATTACAGATGAAAAAGGGAATTTAATTTCTATTGGAAAGCTTACCAATATTATTTTGCCTAAAAAATAATTTATGAAAAAACGATTAAAACAAGTTTTAAAAATAATTGGCTTTTTAATTTTAGCAGTTATAATTCTTGTTATCGTTCAATTTTATAGATTTTCAAATCCGAAATCAGATGTAGCAATTTTTAAAACATTTAAAAAACATAATGTTCCTGTTTTTATTGAGAAAAAGGAATTTAAAAGTTTTGATTATCGTGTGTTATCCACTCAAAAAGTAATAGATACCAATAAAACAACTATAGTTTTTATTCATGGTTCAATAGGTTCAGCATTAGATTTTAAAAAATATATGCTGGATAGTATTTTAAGAAAAAAATCAAATCTAATTACTTATGATAGAATTGGTTACGGAATTTATCAAACAGGAAATGTTCAGGAATCTATTGCTTTTGAAAAAGAAATGTTGGAAGATTTAACTCGAAATTTAAATCCAAAAAAAACTATTTTAGTTGGATATTCTTATGGAGGACCCATTGCTATGGCAAGCAAAAAAAAATATAAGAAAATTATTCTTTTGGCTCCGGCAATGTATTCAAGTGAAGAAAAAATGCCTTGGCTACTTAATTTTTACAAATGGAAAATTACACGTTGGTTAGTTCCTAAAACTTGGCAAGCAGCTTCTAAAGAAAAATTAAGTCATAAAGCTGATTTACAGTATTTTGAAAAGTTATGGAATGAAAATCCATCTACCATAATTTGTATTCAAGGAGCTGATGATTGGATTGTTCCTTATCAAAATTCCTTGCTATTACAGCAACAAATTTCTCCTGAAAAATTTAAATTGGTAACTTTAAAAAATGCAGGTCACGGATTAGTTTGGACTAATTTTAAGGAAATAAAACAAGTATTAATTCAACAACTTAATTAACTATTTAATGGTGAATAATTTTGAAACATATTTAAATGAAATAGTTCAAGTTTATAAAACTAACATGCCGTTTGTAGTTTTTAAAAAGCCAAATGAATTAAAATTATCTGCATATTTACCAAACACTAATGAGCTTATTGAACTTAACAACTTTGAAGAAGATGGTTTTGTTTTTATTCCATTTAACGCTGGTAAAAAAGTGATTTTTCCTTTAGCAAAAAGTAACTTTAAAAAAAATGATTTTAAAGCGGATGAAGTTGTTATTAGCGATTTTAAAAACAATTCGATTCAAAAAAATAAAAACGAGCAAATTTCAAAAGAAAGGCACGTAAAATTAGTTCAAAAAGCAATTAATTTTATTGAAGAAGGAAAAGCAGATAAAATAGTTTTATCAAGAAAAGAAACTATTTCAGATGATGGATTTCATCTTTTTAATTCATATAAAAAGATGTTGTTAAAATATCCAAATGCGTTCGTTTATATTTGGTTTCATCCAAAAATAGGATTGTGGATGGGAGCTACTCCTGAAAAATTACTTTCCATTGAAGGTAATCAACTTAAAACAATGGCATTAGCTGGTACTCAAATTTATAAAAATACGACTAGTGTAAAATGGAAACAAAAAGAAATAGAAGAACAACAATTTGTAAGCGATTTTATAGTTCATAATTTACAACCATTTGTAAAATCTATCAAAATTTCAAATTCTTTCACTGTAAAAGCAGGAAATTTATTACATATTTGTACAACTATTTCGGCAGTAATCAATACTAAAAATTCTTTAAAATTGCTTATTTCCGCTTTGCATCCAACTCCTGCAGTTTGTGGTTTACCTAAACATATTGCAACTAATTTCATCTTAGAAAATGAAAACTATAACAGGAATTATTATACGGGATTTTTAGGTGAATTAAACATTAAAAATAAAACTGAATTATACGTAAATTTACGCTGTATGCAATTAGAAAATAACTTGATTCACATTTATGTTGGAGGCGGAATTACTAAAGATAGCAATGCATTAAATGAGTGGAAAGAAACTAAAAATAAAGCAATGGTTATAGAAAATATTCTATAAAAAAAAATACTAAGCTTACCGTTTATATAGCAATTTTGAATTTTTCTAGTGTGGGGAACATCATAAATAGCAAATAGCAATAATTCCCAATTGAAAACGCAAACTTAGTATTTTTAATGATGTAAAAGTAGGAGGATTTGTAGGTATTCAATTTCCAAATCGTAAAAAAAAAGTTTCAAATCGTAAAATTATGTATTCTTTTTTCTAAAATTTGAAGGCGTTTGATTTTCAACCTGTTTAAAAATACGAATAAAAGAATTTACCGATCCAAAACCCGATAATTCACTTATTTCTGAAATAGGAATATTTCCTTTTTTAAGCAATAATTTTTTAGCTTCCCTAATTCTATAATTATTTACAAAAGAGTTAAAATTACTAGCTAAATTTCCATTAATAATATGCGAAATATAAGTTCTGTTGGTTCCAATATGATTGGCGACTTCCCAAATACTTAAATCAGGATGTAACCATGGTTTTTCTTTTTTAAAATATTTCAGCAACTTATCTTCAATATTGGGTATTTCTTTATGATGAATTTTAGGTCTTTTAAAATTATTCAAATATTCCTTTGATGGTTTTTGTTTAATCCCAATAATTGCAAGGATAACATATAAAATAGTAAAAAGAATACTTAAATAAAGTAGCGAAAAATCATTAGTTGAAAACTTTGTTCTATCCATTAAAGTAATATAAAAACCTGGAATAGACATTAGTGTTGTTTTAGCCCCTATAAAACAAGAGTAATCTTTTAAATTTCGATTATTAATTATGCTGCTATATTTTTCATTAAAATTAAGTGTTTATCTTCCATCCATTTTTCCATAGGAGTAATTCTCCCTAATA